>NZ_JBEXMJ010000005.1:0-9533 GCF_040610475.1 Actinopolymorpha sp. NPDC004070
GACCACGGCGGCCCAACAGACCTGAACAACGGCGTACTCCTGTGCCGCTACCACCACGTCACCGTCCACCACAAAGGATGGCAAGTCCGCATGGGCACCCACGGCCACCCCGAATACGTACCGCCGGAGTGGGTGGATCGACAGCAGAGAATCCTCCGCCCATGAGGGCAAGGTGATCGGCCTCCGGCCGGGACCGCTCAGCCCGTCGGCCAATTCTGTTCAGCCCTCTCGACGATCGAGGTCACACGATGTCAGTACCGAACCCGACCCACCTTTCCGGCCAGAGCACGACGGAGCCTGCTGACAAAGCACCGCTGGTGTTCTGTGACACCGAGACCGACGGCCTGGCCAGTCCGTGGGCGCCCGGTGGCCGGCGCGTCTGGGAGATCGCCGCGATCCGGCGCGAGCCGGACGGACGCGAGCATCAGTTCCATGCGTTCGTCCGGCTCGACGAACTCGGTTTCGACGTCGACGACCCGGGCGAGGTACGGCGCCGGTCGCTGGATGTCGGCGGGTTCTACCAGCGGCACCCGCAACTCGTGGGAAGCCCCGTCGCGGCCGACCACCTGAACGTCGTCAGCTACCAGACCGCGGCCGCCGGGCTGCTCGATCTCTTCGCCGGGCGAGCGGTCATGGTCGGCGTGGTCCCGTCGTTCGACGCCGAGAGTTTCCGGCACCTCCTGCACGCCACCGGGTTGATGCCGGCAGACGCCATCGCGCCGGACCCGACGAAATCGGAGCCCATGTCCTCACCGTGGCGAGGCCGGCTCGTCTGCGTGTGGAGCATGGTCGCCGGAAGGACCGGGGTTCCGACGTACGCCCTGGACCGGGCTGTGGTGCAGCACCACCTCGGCATCGATCCCGCTCACTACGCGCACCACACCGCGATGGGCGACGCCAGGTGGGCCCGCGACGTGCACGACGCCGTGCTCGGCTTGTGCCGGTAGCCGGACCAGGCTCACCGGCCGACGACACCGGCGCACAGTCAACCTCAGCGCAGGGCGCCGGCGACCTCGGTGCGCGACGTCAACTCCAGCTTGCGCAGGATGTTGGACACGTGGATGGCGGCGGTCTTCGGCGAGATGTACAGCCGGCGGGCCAGCTCGGCGTTCGTCAGCCCGTCGGCGACGAGCAGGGCGACCTCGCGTTCGCGCCGGGTGAGGGTGCCGACGCCGGTGACGGCCTCCGGGGCCGCGTCGGCGGCCGCCGCCAGCCCCAGCTGGTCGCGCAGACGTTCCAGCTGGACCACCCGCCATCCTCTCCACCTGGCCAGCAGGTCGGAGGCCGCATCGACGTGGCGCCGCGCCGCGTCCCGGCCACCGGATCCCGACGCCAGCAGGCTCCGCGCCGCACCGAGGTGGGCGGTGGCCCGGACGTACCCCGGAAGGAAGTGCGAGTCGGTCACCGCGCGGTAGCCGGCCAGCGCGGCAGGAAGGTCGCCGCGGGCCTCCGCCACCTGGGCCTCGACCAGCGTCCGGCTGTCGTCCCACAGGTCGGCGTCGAGCAGGTCGTGCACCAGTTTCTCCAGCCTGGCAAGGGGAAGTCCCACCTGCACCGCGGCCGAGACCAGGTCGTGGGCCTGCGACGCGCTGCGCCAGCCCTGCTCCGCCAGCGCGGCATGTACGTCGTCCAGACTCCGCTCGGCCGCCACCAGGTCGCCGCGCCGGCAGGTCAGGTGGAAGGTCAGCGCCGGCACCGTCAGCCCCCGGACACCCACGGCGGTGCGGAGTTCTGTGATCAGCTCCTCGACGCGGTCCAGCTCACCCGCCTCGAGATACAGCCCGGCCAGGAAGACCGCGTGGTACTCGGCGCGCCGTCCCCGCAGCTCGTACCCGCGTTCGCGGTCGCGGCCGTGTTCGAGCGCGGTGATCGCCGTACCGATGTCCCCCGACCGCATCGCCAACCGAGCCTTGCCCTGGTAGTACGCCGCGACGGCGAGCTTCTCGAACCCCGCCCGCTCGGCGGCGGCCCGCATGCGTTCCAGCATCTCGGCGTGCTGGACCGGGCCTGGCGGCGGCGCCTCCTGGACGAGGTTGTTCAGCGCCCGGGCCGCGAGTACCCACTCCCCGAGCTCCTCGGCCTGGTCGACCACCCCGGACAGCAACTGCCAGCCCTCCTGGCTGGTGCTCCACTGCTCGGTCAGGGCCATGCCCTTCTCCACCAGGGCAGCCAGCCGGACGCGCGGCATGTCGAACTTCTCCGCCAGTGTCACGGCCCGGTCCGCCCACTCCACGGCGTGGTCGAAACGGTCCCGCAGCGTGCACGACTGCGCCACTGCGATCATCGCCCGGGCCTGGTCCGTGCCCGGCTGCAGCCGGTCGATCAGCCGTTTGATCCCGTCGGTGAGTTCCTCCACCTCGGCGGGCCGGTCGGTCTCCCAGGCCAGCCGGATCAGCAGGTAGTGGGCGTCGGCGCTCTCCCGTGCGGTGGTGGCGTTGTCGCGCCAGCGGCGGGCGTACTTCTGCGCGTCCTCGACCAGCCCGGCCAGCCAGGCGGCCTGGGCAGCGGCGGCCAGCAGCGGGACGTCGTCGCAGGCCTCGTCCAGCCCCATCTCGGCCAGCCGCAGCGCCTGGTAAGCCGAACCGATGGAGAGGTACGACGCGGCACCTCGCCGGGCGGCGTCCAGCATCTCGTCGTACCGCCCGGCCGCCCGGGCGTGCCCGGCGACCATCGCCGGATCGGAGCCACCGGCCGCGAGCAGCGCCTCCAGCGCGGCCTCGTGCAGCCGGCGTTGCTGCCGCCCGAGCAGCCGACCGGCGATCGCCTCTCGCACCAGCGAGTGCCGGAACCGGAACTCGTCCTCGCCGGCCTCGACCAGGACGCCGCACACGACCAGCTCCCGCAGCGCGGCGATGAGCTCGTTCTCTCCGGTGCCGGTGACGGCGGCGAGCAGGTCGAACGGCACCCGCAGGCCGAGCACGGCGGCGGCCTCGGCGATCGCGACGACCGAGGGCTCCAGGTCGTCCACCTGCTGGCGGAGCACCTCCGCGAGGCTCCACGGCAGCGGCTGGTCGGCGAGGTCGTCCAGGCAGGCGTCCTCGTGGCCGCGCAGAAGCTCCTCGATGAAGAACGGGTTGCCGCCGGTGCGCTGGTGCATAGCGGCGATCACCCGGAACGGCGCGGGCATGCCGATGATCGCGGCGACCAGGGCCGCGGTCTCGGACTCGCTGAGGCGTTCCAGGGAGACGCGGTGGACGGGCTGGCGGCGTTCCAGCCGGGCCAGCAGGCCGGCGACGGGGTGCCTGCTGGTGACCTCCTCGGGCCGGTAGGTGCCGATCAGCAGCCGGGGACCGTCCTGGTCGGCGAGGCGTTCGAACAACGCCGCGCTCTCGGAGTCGGCCCAGTGCAGGTCCTCGAACACCAGCACGGCCGGTCTGCCGCCCACCAGGTCGGCGACCAGGGCGAGGCCCGCGTGCAGGCGTTCGACGGGGCTGCGGGTGGGGTCGGCGACGACCGCCCGCAGCTTCTCGTCGGCGGGGCGCCCGGACGGCCGGCCGTCCAGCGCGTCCAGGAGCACTTCGTACGGACGGGACAGGGAGCCGGGCACGGCGTTGCCGACCAGGACCTCGACGCCGGGGCCCACCGTCGCCAGGAACTCCTGGATCAGGCGGGTCTTGCCGAGCCCGGGCTCCCCGGCCACGAGGGCCACCTGGGCGTGGTGGGAGGTCGCGAGCTGGACGAGTGTGCGCAGCTCGCGATCCCGTCCCACCATCACCTGACTGGCCCCGCCACGAACTTTGCGCACCCCGCCAAGTTACCCGCAGGCCGCGGGCTGGGAGGGGGGCTGGTTCGTACGCCGGGATGGCCACCGGCACCGTCGGCGTCGTTCGGACCGGAACGCTCGGCGCCGGTCGTGGGACGCCGGCGGGCGAGCGCCCGGCGGTAGCCACGAGCCAGGGAGAACCGGTTGAACCGCTCGGCCCGGTCGAGCAGGTCCTGCTGGTGCTGCCTGGCCAGCTCCTGAGTGACGTAAGGATTGAACATCGTGGTGTCCTCTCGCACCTTCCGGACTGTCCGGATCGGTGTGACACCATCCTCGTTCGGTAAGGGCCGGGAGCCATCGGCACCGATTACCTATCTTGGCGCCGCAGGGGATACCTAGAGACCGGCCGGACCCACCTAGGCGGGTCCGGCGGCCGGTCGGTGGATCTAGGTATCCCCCGTCCGGATCCCTACGTCTGCGTCCGGATCCCTAGGACCAGGTCTGGCGGCGGTGTGCCGGCTCCCGGCCGGGTGGCTGCCGGGGCCTCGGGTGCGAGGGCGGCGGCGGGATCGGCAGGGTGCGGCGTTCACCGGCGCGCAGCGTGAACGGCTCGCCGTGGTGGGACGTCGACAGCTCCTGACCCGTCAACAGCTCGTACGTCGCCTCGCCGGAGGTGATCCGTACGCCGATCTGGCCGTCGCGCACACACATCCGGAACGCGATGCCGGTGAGCTCCTCCGGCAGCCGGGGCGCGAAGGTCAGCTGCCCGTCGTGGTCGCGCATCCCGCCGAAGCCCGCGATCGTCGCGATCCACGCACCCGCCAGGGACGCGATGTGCAGGCCGTTGTGGACGTTGCCGTGCAGGTCGTGCAGGTCCGCCAGGGCCGCCTCGGCGAGGTAGTCGTAGGCGAGTTCGAGGTGGCCGCACTCGGCGGCGAGCACCGACTGGGTGCTGGCCGACAGCGAGGAGTCCCGCACGGTGAGCCGCTCGTAGTAGGCGAAGTTGCGGGCCTTCTCCTCGGGCGTGAACGCGTCGCCACGCAGGTGCATCGCGAGCACCAGGTCGGCCTGCTTGACGACCTGCTTGCGGTACAGGTCGAAGTACGGGTAGTGCAGCAGCATCGGGTAGTGGTCGGGCGGGGTGGAGGCGAAGTCCCAGACGGCGTGGTCGGTGAACTCCTCCGACTGCTCGTGCACGTCGAGGGACTCGTCGTAGGGCACCACCATCCGGTGCGCGGCGTCGCGCCAGCGCGCCGTCTCCTCCTCGTCGACATCGAGCGCCCGGGCGATGTCGGGATGCCGCTCGCAGTGCGCGGCGGCCGTCCGGAGGTTCCGCTGCGCCATCAGGTTGGTGAAGACGTTGTTGTCCGCGATCGCGCTGTACTCGTCCGGGCCGGTCACCCCGTCGATCCGGAAGCCGGCGTGCACGTCGTGGTGGCCGAGCGACATCCACAGCCGGGCGGTCTCCACCAGGAGTTCGATGCCGTACGCGCGTTCGAAGTCCTCATCGCCCGTCACCGCGAGATAGCGCGCAACCGCGTCGGCGATGTCGGCGTTGACGTGGAACGCCGCGGTGCCGGCCGGCCAGTACCCCGAGCACTCCTGGCCGTCTATGGTCCGCCAGGGGAAGGCCGCGCCGGTCTGGCCGAGCTGGCGGGCCCGGGCGCGCGCCTTGTCCAGCGTGGAGTGCCGCCAGACCAGTGCGTCTCGTACGGCGTCGGGCTGGGTGTAGGTGAGGACGGGCAGCACGAAGGACTCGGTGTCCCAGAACGCGTGCCCGTCGTAACCGGGCCCGGTGAGGCCCTTGGCCGGAATCGCCCGGGTCTCACCGCGCGCCCCGGCCTGGAGCACGTGGAACAACGCGAACCGCAGCGCCTGCTGGAGTTCGGCGTCCCCGTCGAGCTCGACGTCGGCGTGGGACCAGAAGTCGTCGAGGTAGGCGCGCTGCTCGTCCAGCAGTCCCTGCCAGCCGGTACGTAGCGCGCCGGCCAGGGCGGCGTCCACCTGCGCGTGCAGCGCCGGTGTGGACCGCTGGCTGGACCACCCGTAGGCGACGTACTTCGTCATCCGCAGCACGGTCCCGGGCGAGATCTGGGTGGCGATGGTCAGCCGGGCGAGGTCCTCCTCGGCCTGGATCTCCCGGCGCAGGTCGCACGCGGTGTCGAACTCGTGCTCCATCGCCGCGGCCATCCGCAGCTCCGAGCGACGGGTGTGGTGGGCGAGGACGGCATGGTCGCCCCGGGCCGTCACGAAGTCGGAGACCAGCGGGCGGTCCAGGGCGGCGGCCACCCGTGGGTCGCCACCGGCCGCCTCGACGGGCTCGTTGGCCAGCAGGTCCGACTGGAGTACGACGTTCAGCGGGCCGTCGAGGGCCTCCACCTCGTAGTGGATCGCGGTCACCGCGCGCTGGCTGAACGACACCAGCCGCTCGGAGCGGATGCGGACCCGCCGGCCGGTTGGCGAGACCCACTCGGTGACCCGGCGCAGCGTGCCGGACCGGAAGTCCAGCGTGCGTTCGTGAAAGGGCGCCGCGCCGTAGCGCATGTCCAGCGGCTCGTCCTCGACCAGCAGCCGGATGATCTTGCCGTCGGTGACGTTGACGACGGTCTGGCCGTCCTCGGGGTAGCCGTAGCCTGCCTCGGCGTACGGCAGCGGCCGGCGCTCGAAGAAGCCGTTGAGGTAGGTGCCGGGCAGGCCGCGCGGCTCGCCCTCCTCGAAGGAGCCACGGATGCCGATGTGCCCGTTGGACAGGGCGAACGTCGACTCGGTCTGCTTCAGCGCCTCCAGGTCCAGCCCGCGCCAGCGCAGCTCCCACGGCGACACCTCGTAGCTCGGGCGCTCCTGCTGGAGGCGCTCGGTGTCGCGGGGGGTGGCGCTCATGCGTCCCCCTGCAGCAGGTCGGCGAGGTCCTTCACCACGACGTCGGCACCGTGGCCGCGAAGCTCGTCGGCCTGGTCGGCGCGGTCGACGCCGACGACGTGGCCGAAGTGACCGGCCCTTCCGGCCTGGACGCCGGCGAGGGCGTCCTCGAAGACCGCCGCCTGGCCGGGCTCGACGCCGAGTGCCTGCGCGCCGGCCAGGAAGGAGTCCGGTGCCGGTTTACCGTTCAGGCCGCGTTCGGCGAGGACGTTGCCGTCGACCAGCACCCGGTAGTAGTCGGTGAGGCCGGCGGCCCGGAGCACCTTCTCGCCGTTGCGGGAGGAGGTGACCACCGCGACCGCGAGCCCGGCCTCGCGGACGGCCTGGAGGTAGCGGAGCGAGCCGGGGAAGGGCTGCACCCCGCGCTCGGCGATCACCTGGTCCAGCAACTCGTTCTTGCGGTTGCCGACGCCGTTGACGGTGACCTCGGTGGGCGCGTCGTCCGGAGTGCCCTCGGGCAGGGTGACGTCGCGCGACCGGAGGAACTCGCGGACGCCGTCGGCGCGCGGCCGGCCGTCGACGTACTCCGCGTAGTCGCGCTCGGTGAACGGCGCGAAACCCTCGCCGTCGCGTGCCCGCAGGAACTCGTCGAACGCCTTCTTCCACGCCGCCATGTGCAGCTCGGCCGTCGTGGTGAGCACGCCGTCCAGGTCGAACAGGCAGGCGGTGATCTTCCCCGGTAGTCCCAACACTCCCCCGACGCTACAGGCGAACCGGGGCATCCGGGTGTCAACCGAGCGCTGCCCCCGCGCTGCCACCGCCCGTCGAAGTGCCCACCTGGGCGACTGAGGGCGAGCTGTGCGACCCTCGCAGACGCGGGGGCTACCTGACTTGAGCGACTTTGGAGGAAGTGCATGCGAGCTGCGGTCATTCACGGTAAAGGCGACATCCGGATGGAGGACCGCCCCGACCCCGCCATCCGCGCCGCGTCCGACGCGATCGTCAGGGTGACCGCGAGCTGCGTGTGCGGCTCGGACCTGTGGCCCTACCGCGGCGTGGCGACCACCGACGAGCCGCATCCGATCGGGCACGAGTTCGTCGGCGTGGTCGAGGAGGTCGGCTCGGCGGTCACCTCCGTGCGGCCCGGCGACTTCGTCATCGCGCCGTTCGTCGCCAGCGACGGCACCTGCCCGGCCTGCCGCAACGGGATCACCACGTCGTGTGACCGCCTCGGTTCGTGGGGTGGCACCGACGCCGACGGCGCGCCGGTGGACGGCGGGCAGGGCGAGTACGTCCGCGTGCCCGAGGCCGACGGCACCCTGGTGAGCCTGCCCGAGGCGCCCGACGAGGCGCTGCTGCCCGGCCTGCTCACGCTGTCGGACGTGATGAGCACCGGTCACCACGCGGCCCTGGCCGCCCGGGTCGAGCCCGGCCGCACGGTCGTCGTGGTCGGCGACGGCGCGGTGGGCCTGTGCGGGGTGATCGCGGCCCGCCGGCTCGGCGCGGAGCGCGTGATCGCCATGTCCCGGCACGAGTCCCGGCAGGCGCTGGCGAGGACGTTCGGTGCCACCGACATCGTGGCCGAGCGCGGCGAGGAAGGGGCTGCGAAGGTGCGCGACCTGCTCGGCGGAGTGCTCGCCGACTCCGTGCTCGAGGCGGTCGGCACCAAGGGCTCGATGGAGCAGGCGTTCGCGGTGACCCGGCCCGGCGGCCAGATCGGCTACGTCGGGGTGCCCGCCGGTGGCGCGGAGCTGCCGATCCGGGCGATGTTCTCCGGAAACCTCAACGTCGCGGGCGGCGTGGCTCCGGCTCGTACGTACATCCCCGGCCTGCTGCCCGACGTGCTGTCCGGCGCGATCGAGCCGGGGAAGGTGTTCGACCTCATGCTGGACTTGGAGAAGACGCCCGAGGCGTACGAGGCGATGGACGAACGCCGCGCTGTCAAGGTGATGTTGCGCCCCTGAGATCGCCTAGCTGCCAAGGGAGACCGGCGAGGGGAACCTCGCCCGCGGGCCCGGATGGGTGCCTGGTGTTGCCCGCGGGCGAGGCGAACTTTCCGGCTCGCGACTGCTACCGGCGTCCGTTCGGACCGCGATCCCCCTCCTCCATGGCCTCGATGGTGCCCAGGTCGTCCGTGCCCTCGACACCCTCCACGTCGATGTCCGCACCGGTCTCCCCGGTCCGGGCGCCGAGGGCAGCGGTCTGGCGTACCCGATCGGCGCCGATCCGGGCGGCCGGCCGGGCGTTCACCGAACCGCCCTGCCCGGCCAGCAGCACCCGCAGGTGACCGGCCGACACCGGTGCGATGTCGACGAACCCGGAGTCGATCGCGAGGTGGAACGCCGCCCGCGCGCCGGCCACGTCGCCCTGGTCGCGCAGCAGCGTGCCGAGGTTGACCGCGGCCACCGACACCACGTCGGCGTGCCCGGAGTCGACCGCCAGCTCGTACGCCGACCGCGCACCGGCCACGTCACCCTGCGCGTCCAGCAGCAGGCCGAGGTTCAGCGCCGCCATCGGCGCCACGTCGGCGTGCCCGGAGTCCACCGCCACCTGGTAGGCGGCCCGGGCGTCGTCGACCTCGGCCTCCTCGGTGAGCAGCACACCCAGGTTGTTGGCCGCCATCGGCGCCACGTCGGCGTGCTCGGACCGCACGGCGAGTTCGTACGCCGCCCGTGCCCCGCCCACGTCGGCCTCCTCGGTGAGCAGCACACCGAGGTTGTTCGCCGCCATCGGCGCGACGTCGGGGTGGCCTGAGTCGACCGCCCGCTGGAACGCCGTCTCCGCGCCCACCAGGTCGCCCTGGTCCTTCAGCAGCGAACCCCGGTAGAGCGCCGCCATCGGCACCACGTCCACGTCACCGGAGTCGACGGCCCGCTGGTACGCGGCCTCCGCGCCCTCGGGGTCGCCCTGGTCCTTCAGCAACATGCCGAGGTTCAGCGCGGCGACCGGCATCACGCCCGGGTGGTCTGAG
>NZ_JBEXMJ010000005.1:9630-272125 GCF_040610475.1 Actinopolymorpha sp. NPDC004070
GTGTCGACCGCCCGCTGGTACGCCGTCCGCGCACCCGCCATGTCACCCTGCTCCCGCAGCAGCGAACCCAGGTTCAGCGCCGCCACCGGCACCACCTCGGCGTGGCCGGAGTCGACCGCCCGCTGGTACGCCGTCCGCGCACCCGCCATGTCACCCTGCTCCCGCAGCAGCGAACCCAGGTTCAGCGCCGCCACCGGCACCACCTGGGGATTGCCGGACCCCATCGCCCGTTCGTACGCCGTCTCCGCCCCGGCGACGTCGCCCTGGTCCTTCAGCAACATGCCGAGGTTGAGCGCCGCCGGCGGCACCACGTCGGTGTGCCCGGAGTCGACCGCCCGCTGGTACGCCGTCCGCGCCCCGGCGACGTCACCCTGTCCCCGCAGCAGCGAGCCCAGGTCGTTCGCCGCCCGGGGGACCACGTCGGTGTGGCCGGAGTCGATCGCCTTCTGGTACGCACCGCGCGCACCGCTCACGTCCCCCTGCTGGCGCAGCAGCGCACCCAGGTTGTTCGCGGCCCGCGGCATGACGTCCGGGTGCCCGGAGTCGATCGCCTTCTGGAACGCCGCCCGCGCCCCGGCCACGTCGCCGCGCTCGCGCAGCAGCAGGCCGAGGTTGTTCGCTGCCCGGGGCGCCTCGTCGGCATGGTCGAGGTCGAGGACCTTGCGGAACGCGAGTTCGGCGGCGGACTGGTTGCCGCGCAGGCTCGCGCCGATCCCGATGGTGAACGCGTCATCGGGCGGAACAGCGGCGATGAGCTCCTGCCACATCGCATCGAAGACCGGCCTGGCCTCCTGGCCGTGGCGGCCCTCCTCGACCGCGACCACGTAGTCCAGCACCTCCAGGGCGCCGTCGGAGGTCTCCGGCGCCGCCGGCTTGCCCCGCGCACCGACGCCCGAGCCCAAGCCCGCACCCGCCGACCCCAGGCCCGACCCCAGCCCAGCACCCAGACCCGAGCCGATCGCCGGGGCTCCGCTCGGCGCACCCGCACCGGCCCCGACATAGCTCAGCAGCGAGACCTCGGAGGCGACAGGTTCGGTGGCCCATGCCATGCCCTCCTCGAACAACGCGGTGGTCGGGTCGAGGTCGATGCGCACCCGGCGCAGGTACAGCGGGTAGAGGCCGCGGAGCTCGGACTCGGTGAGCGGCCGGTTCAGCCCGGCCCGCCGCGCGTCCACCGCCGCCTGCACGATCGTGTAGCCGGCGGGCTCGCCGTCCCGGCCGGCGCGGAACTTCGCCACCAGCTGGTCCCCGCCGATCAGCGCCTCACCGATGCTGGCGTTGATCTGCAGCTGCGGGTAGAGCTGCTCGGCCTCCGCCCGCTCGCGGACGGTCAGCTCGAAGTCCAGCGGCACCTTGGTCGCCCGGCGCAACGCCGCCTTGGCGGTGGCCGCCACGTCGCCGGTGCTGTCCAGCACCTGGTCCCAGCGCTCGTCGGTCATGCTCGCCACGATCATGGCGTGCCGGTCCGCCCGGTCCAGCGTGTCCGCGGACAGGTGTACGAGGTCCGCCGCGGTCACGTCGTCCAGCCAGATCACCCACGGCTGGCGCCCACGGGGCAGGGACTCCTCCTCGCGCAGCACATCGGCGAGCTCCTCGCCGCTGCCGGGGACGAAGACACCGGGGTCGCGGCCACCCAGCACCGACCGCACCGCCTCCACGACCGTGCGCGACTTGCCGGCCTTCGACGGGCCGACCACGACCACGAACGGGAACGGCGGACCGTCGCTGTTCAGCAGCGCGGCCAGCCGGCCGTCGGCGGCCGGACGGCGTACGTACGGCGCCTGCCCGCGGTGGGCGTAGTGCGTCGGAGTCGGCCCGAGAACGACCTCGGACAGCTCCGACAGCCGGGGGAACGTCCGCTCGGGAACCTGCGGCGCCTTGCGTCCACGCTCCCGTCGCTGGCCGGGCACCCGGGTGGCGGCCTGGGTCTGGGAGCGGGCGCGAGCACCGGGCGGGTCGCCCTGCCAGCCGCCGGACCGCTCGGCCGGAGCGCTGGGCTCGCCGCGTTCGCTCCACGGCCCCTCGCCCTCGTTCCAGCCGCCGTCGCCGCCCTCGCCACCCTCGCGGCCCTCTTCCTGCCAGGGCCCTTCGGCGTCCTCCCGCCAGGGAGCGTCGTCCTCCTGCCAGGGTCCCGTCCGTTCGCCGGCCGCTTCCGTCCCGTCGGCCGCCTGCGCCCGGGCGGCGCGCACGCTCTCCGGCTCGGTCAGCCGCCCCACCCCGGCCACCACGAACGCGGCGACCGCGAGCAGGACCAGCCCGCCCACCACCGGACGCTGGGTTCCGGCCGTGATCGTCTCGATCAGGGCCGCCAGCACCAGGAAGACCAGACCGATCATTCCCAGCGAGCGGACCCAGGTCCGCGCCTGCGGCTCCTCCGGCTTGCCGGAGTCGCCCTGCTGTCCCTTCTGCGCCGCCACAACCTCACCCCCCGACGCTCGGAGCCTGCGGCCCCGCGGTCGGCGTACCGCCTCTGACCTGCGGAAACGGTTCCGCCCAGAGAAGTCCCTGAGACATTCCTCATCCCAGTGTCCACACAGCCGGGTGGGTGAGGGCACAAACGCCGGAGAGGGGCGGGGTCTTCGCGTGCCGACGTGCATCCGGCCGTGGCGGACCGTCCCGGTCCGGCCGGGCACGGCGGACATGGGGTCGATGGAGGACAGGGCGGACAGGAACGGATCCGTGGCGGGCTCGGCCGGCTAGGCGGCCCCGGCGTGGCGCGTATCGATGTGTCCGGGTACGGGTGGCTGCGCGCGGGCGGGCGGCCACGATAGCCTCGGTGTAGGCCGTGACTGGCGCGTTGGGATGGGATCGACCATCGGGAAGCGGCCTCGTCGAAGGACGGAGTGCCGTGCGCCTGGGCCCCCTTCCGTACGCCACAGGAGGTCCCATGAGCCCCGCGTCCGCCCCGGACAGCCCCCAGAGCCCGAAGAACAGCACCGAGTCGACCGCGTTCCGGAGCGCGCTGGACGTGATCGCCGGGGTGGAGCCCCGGGTCGCCGCCGCGATCGGCGCCGAGCTCACCGACCAGCGCGAGTCCCTGAAGCTGATCGCGAGCGAAAACTACGCCTCTCCGGCGGTCCTGCTGGCGATGGGCAACTGGCTCAGCGACAAGTACGCCGAGGGCACGATCGGGCGCCGCTTCTACGCCGGCTGCCAGAACGTCGACACCGTGGAGGCGCTCGCCGCCGAGCACGCCCGCGAACTCTTCGGCGCACCGCACGCCTACGCCCAGCCGCATTCGGGGATCGACGCCAACCTGGTCGCGTTCTGGGCGATCCTCGCCAACCGGGTCGAGGCGCCGGCGCTGGAGAAGGCGCAGGTCCGCCAGGTCAACGACCTGTCCGAGCAGGACTGGTTCGAGCTGCGCCGCGAGCTCGGCAACCAGCGGATGCTCGGCATGTCCCTGGACGCGGGCGGCCACCTCACCCACGGGTTCCGGCCGAACATCTCCGGCAAGATGTTCGACCAGCGCAGCTACGGCACCGATCCCGAGACCGGTCTGATCGACTACGACGAGGTACGCCGGGCGGCGCAGGAGTTCCGCCCGCTGGTCCTGGTCGCCGGCTACTCTGCGTACCCCCGGCTGATCAACTTCGCCACCATGCGCGAGATCGCCGACGAGGTGGGCGCGACGTTCATGGTCGACATGGCCCACTTCGCCGGCCTGGTGGCGGGCAAGGTGCTCACCGGCGACTACGACCCGGTCCCGCACGCCCACATCACCACCACCACGACGCACAAGTCGCTGCGCGGCCCGCGCGGCGGCATGGTGCTGTGCCAGCCCGAGCTGGCCGACCAGGTGGATCGCGGCTGCCCGATGGTGCTCGGCGGCCCGCTGCCGCACGTGATGGCGGCCAAGGCGGTCGCGCTCGCCGAGGCGCGGCAGCCGGACTTCCGCGACTACGCCCAGCGGATCGTGGACAACGCCAGGGCGCTGGCCGAGGGGCTGACCAGGCGTGGCGCGAAGCCGGTCACCGGCGGCACCGACAACCACCTCGTACTGCTGGACGTGTCGTCGTACGGCCTCACCGGCCGGCAGGCCGAGTCCGCGCTGCTCGACGCGGGCATCGTGACCAACCGCAACGCCGTACCCCAGGACCCCAACGGCGCGTGGTACACCTCCGGCATCCGGCTCGGCACGCCCGCGCTCACCACCCGCGGCCTCGGCACCGCCGAGCTGGACGAGGTGGCCGGGCTGATCGACACCGTGCTCGGGCAGACGAAGCCGGGCACCACCAAGCAGGGCGCCCCGTCGAAGGCCTCGCACGTGCTCGACGAGGCGGTGGCCACCCGGGTCTCCCAGCAGGCCGCCGACCTGCTGGCCAACTACCCGCTGTACCCCACGATCGACCTCGGCTGACGTCCGAGCCGCTGACGGCGGCCCACCCGCGTCCGGCGCGGTTGGGCCGCCACGCCCGGCGTAGGGCACGATGGAAGCGCCATGTCGCTCACTGATCCGTTGTCCCCGCCGTCCACGTCCGTCCCCACACCCTCCCTGGCCACTCCGCAGCTGACCCGGCTGCAACCTCCGGCCGAACCCGCCGAGGCGGATCCGGACTCTCTCTACGACGCCTTCGTCACCTGGGCGGGCGACCGCGGGTTCACCCTCTATCCCCACCAGGAAGAGGCGCTGATCGAGGTCCTCTCCGGCGCCAACGTGATCCTCGCGACCCCCACCGGCTCGGGCAAGAGCCTGGTCGCCGCCGGCGCCCACTTCGCCGCACTGGCGCAGGGCAGGCGGACCTACTACACCGCGCCGATCAAGGCGCTGGTGTCGGAGAAGTTCTTCGCGCTGTGCGAGATGTTCGGCGCCGACAAGGTGGGCATGCAGACCGGCGACGCCAGCGTGAACGCCGACGCGCCGATCATCTGCTGCACAGCGGAGATCCTCGCCAACATCGCCCTGCGTGACGGGGCCGACGCTGACGTCGGCCAGGTGGTGATGGACGAGTTCCACTTCTACGCCGAGCCCGACCGGGGCTGGGCCTGGCAGGTGCCGCTGATCGAACTGCCGCACGCGCAGTTCGTCCTGATGTCGGCGACGCTCGGCGACGTCAGCAGGTTCGAGGAGGACCTGACCCGGCGCACCGGGCGGCCCACCACGCTCGTGCACGCGGCCGAGCGCCCGGTGCCGCTGGTGTTCTCCTACGTCACCACTCCCCTGCACGAGACGCTGGAGGAGCTCCTCAGCACCCACCAGGCGCCGGTCTACGTCGTCCACTTCACCCAGGCGGCCGCGCTGGAACGCGCGCAGGCGCTGATGAGCGTCAACATGTGCACCCGGGCGGAGAAGGACGCGATCGCGGCGATGATCGGGCACTTCCGGTTCACCGCCGGGTTCGGGCGCACGCTGTCCCGGCTGGTCCGGCACGGCATCGGCGTCCACCACGCCGGCATGCTGCCCCGCTACCGCCGGCTGGTGGAGACCCTGGCCCAGGCCGGGCTGCTGAAGGTGATCTGCGGCACCGACACCCTCGGCGTGGGCATCAACGTGCCGATCCGCACGGTGCTGTTCACCGGTCTGTCGAAGTACGACGGGCAGAAGGTGCGGCTGCTCAAGGCGCGGGAGTTCCACCAGATCGCCGGGCGGGCCGGCCGGGCCGGTTTCGACACCCTCGGCACCGTGGTCGTGCAGGCACCCGAACACGTGGTGGAGAACGAGAAGGCGCTGGCCAAGGCCGGCGACGACCCGAAGAAGCGCCGCAAGGTCGTCCGCAAGAAGCCGCCGGAGGGCTCGATCGGCTGGGGCAAGCCGACCTTCGAACGGCTGGTCGCCTCCGAACCGGAGCCGCTCACGTCCAGCTTCGCGGTCAGCCACGCGATGCTGCTGAACGTCATCGGGCGGCCCGGCGACGCGTTCGCCGCGATGCGCCACCTGCTCACCGACAACCACGAGGAGCCTGCGGCGCAGCGCCGGCACATCCGCCGGGCGATCGCGATCTACCGCGCGCTGCTCGCCGGTGGTGTGGTGGAGCGGCTGGACGAACCCGACGAGACCGGGCGGCGGGTGCGCCTCACCGTCGACCTGCAGTGGGACTTCGCGCTCAACCAGCCGCTGTCGCCGTTCGCCCTCGCCGCGATCGAGCTGCTGGACAAGGAGTCGCCGACGTACGCGCTGGACGTGGTGTCGGTGATCGAGTCCACGTTGGACGAGCCGCGGCAGGTGCTGTCCGCCCAGCGCCAGAAGGCGCGCGGCGAGGCGGTCGCGGCGATGAAGGCGGAGGGCATCGAGTACGACGAGCGGATGGAGCTGCTGGAGGACGTCACCCACCCGCGGCCGCTGGTCGACCTCCTCGACGCGGCGTACGACATGTACCGGCGCGGGCATCCCTGGGTCGCCGACCACGAGCTCTCGCCGAAGTCGGTCGTACGGGACATGTACGAGCGGGCGATGACGTTCGTGGAGTACGTCGGGCTGTACGGCCTGACCCGCTCGGAGGGGCTGGTGCTGCGTTACCTCGCCGACGCGTACAAGGCGCTGCGCCAGACCGTGCCGGAGGACGCCCGGACCGAGGAGCTGACCGACCTGATCGAGTGGCTGGGCGAGCTGGTCCGCCAGACCGACTCCAGCCTGCTGGACGAGTGGGAACGGCTGCGCAACCCCTCCGAGGAGGAGCTGTCCGCCGGCGCTCCGGGCATCGGCGTCAAGGAGCCGTTGACAGTGACCTCGAACGCCCGGGCGTTCCGGGTGCTCGTCCGCAACGCGCTCTTCCGGCGGGTGGAGCTGGCCGCACTGCGGCGCTCCGCCGAGCTCGGCGAGCTCGACGCCGAGGCCGGCTGGGACGCCGGCGCATGGGCGGAGGCTCTGGAGGAGTACTTCACGGAGTACGACTCGATCGGCACCGGCCCGGACGCGCGCGGGCCGGCGTTCCTCGTGGTGGACACCACGACCGAGCCCGGCCGGTGGCTGGTGCGGCAGATCTTCGACGACCCGAACGGCGACCGCGACTGGGGCATCACCGCAGAGGTCGACCTGGCCGCCTCCGACGAGGCCGGCACGGCCGTGGTCACCGTGACCGCCGTCGGTCCCGCGACCGCGCTCCGGGGAGCCTGACCGGCGAGCTCGACCGCGGCGGTCAGGCGACCTGGTCGCGCAACGTCCCGGCCGACTCCTCGTCCAGGAACAGCTGCGCATGCCCGACGGTGCGCAGGATGGACGCCGGGCAGTCCGGGGTGACCGGGCCCTCCAGCGCGGCGCGGACCGCGTTCGCCTTGCGGGCCTCGGGTGTCACCACCAGCACCGTCCGCGGACGGATCAGCGCGGGCACGGTCAGCGACAGCGCCTGCGTCGGCGTCTGCGCCAGCGACGGGAAGTGGCCCTCGCCGACCTGCTGGCGCCGGCACGCCTCGTCCAGGTCCACCAGGTGGACCAGCGCGCTGGCGCCGAAGTCGGCGGGCGGGTCGTTGAACGCCAGGTGGCCGTTCTCGCCGATGCCCATCACGCACACGGCCGGGTCGAGGTCGGCCAGCAGCCTGGAGTACCGGTCCAGCTCCTCCTCGACCGGCTCGTGGTCGCCGCGGATGCCGTGGAACGCCCGCGGTGTGACGTACGGCAGCAGCTGGTCGGCGAACCACCGGCGGAAGCTCGCCGAGTGGTCCGCGGACATGCCGGCGTACTCGTCCATGTGCAACACCACCAGCCGCGACCAATCGATGTCGTCTCGTTCGCGCACGGCTCGCACGAAGCCGAACTGGGAGTTGCCGGTGGCCAGGATCACAGCCACCGCGTCACCCGGGTCGACGGTGGCGAGCTCGGCGCGTACGGCCGCCGCGAAGCGTTCGGCTGCCGCGGCTCCGGCCGCCTCCGCGGTGGGAGCGACGGACACGGTGAGGTCGTCGTAGCGCAGCTGGCGCATGGTTTCCTTCCGGGCGTGGGCTGCTCGTCGCGGCCGGACACGTGAGCGCGAACCGGTCGTCCGCCGAGGCTACCCGGACTCGCGGAGCCCGGTCACGATCCGGCGACCCGGGGACCGGTCTCGGCCCGCCCGCCGGCCGGCTGGTGCCGGCGGTACTCCACGAGCAGGACCACCGCGACCAGCGGCTGCAGCACGTCGACCGGGATCGCTCCCACGTTGGCCGTCGCTGTGTTGTCGTGCGCGATCAGCTGCATGACGTGTCCCACCGCGTCGCCCCAGAACATGATCGCCAGCGCGACCACGGCGGCGGTGAGCCAGCTGTCGCGTTTCCGTACGCAGACCACCCCGAGCACGCCGACCGCGATGCCGGCCCAGCCCACCTCCCACTGGAAGAAGCTCCGGTGGTACCCGACCGACGCCGCGACCTCGCTGGAGTTGGGGCCGAGGTGGCTGAGCCCGCCGAAGATCGACCACACGCCGCCGCCGACCACGAACCACAGCAGCCACAGCTCGATCACCCGTGGCCGGGTGCGCCGCTGTGGGGACTTGTCGACCAGGGTGTGCACGAGCGCACCCACCACGAGCGTGGCCATGGTGAACGTGAAGTACGCCATGCTCCGACCCTAGGAAGCGCTCGCCCTCCGATTGCGGTGGTTCGCCCGGGTCGTCGCGGCGAAGGTCGGGGGTTGCGCGACTTCGCCACCCGGGCCGCCCGGTCCGGCTTGGGTGCGGCTCCGGTACGGCCCAGCCCGCTGTGGTCGGCGTGCTTCACCGGTTCTGGCGTTCCGCCGCGTATCTGCCTGTGCACGGCGTACTGTCACCAGTGTCCGGGATCGGACAGTTCACAACCTTTCGGTTTTCGCCGCGTTCCGGCGTGGGCGCGGCGGCGTCGGAGAGTCGGTGGGAAGCGATGACGAGTGCGGAACGCGGATCTCGCCCGGGGGCGGGCGCCCGGGGCCGGGTCGCCGGAACGGCCGCCCTGCTGCTCGCGGGGACGCTGAGCATGGCCGCGGCGGGTTCGTCAGCGGCGGCGTCGGGCCCCTCGTCGGTGGCAGGTCCGGGCGCGCCGACCGCGGCGATCCCGCTGCCGTCGGCGGAACGCACCAGCCCGGCAGTCACGTCGTTCGGGCCCGGCCGGACGGACCTGTTCACCACATCCTCCGGAGGCGACCTGCTGCAGCAGATCCGTTATCCGGGTGGCTCCTGGACGCGCACCCTCAACCTCGGCGGCGACCTCGCCTCGCAGCCGGCGGCCGTCTCGTGGGCACCCGGGCGCATGGACGTCTTCGCCCGCGGCACGGACAACGCCCTGTGGCACCGGGCCTACACCGCCGGCGGCTGGCAGAGCTGGGAGCGCCTGGGTGGCGTCCTCACCTCCGCACCCGCCGTCGCGTCCCAGGGCCCCGGCCTGCTGGACGTGTTCGTCCGCAACGTCGACAACGGCCTGTCCCACAAGGCGTTCGCGTCCGGACGATGGACGGCCTGGGAACGCCTGGGTGGCGTACTGTCCTCCAGCCCGGCCGCGACGTCGTGGGGTCCGGGACGCCTGGACGTGTTCGTCCGCAACGTCGACAACACCCTGTCGCAGAAGTGGTTCGGCGGCGGCCAGTGGCACTCGTGGGTGCGCGTCGGCGGCGCCTCCACCCTGCTGAACTCCCAGCCGGCCGCGGCCTCCCCGGGCACCGGCCTGCTGGACGTCGTGGCGCGCGGCAGCGGCAACAGCATGCGGCTGCTGCGGTGGACGGGGTCGGCGTGGACGTCGTGGACCTCGCTGGGCGGAACGTTCTCCTCCGGACCGGCCGCGGCCGACGGCGACGCGGCGGTGCGGGTCCTCGGGTTGTCCACGAACGGCTACCAGTACGAGTCGGTGCGGTCGACGCCGACCGGCACCTGGAGCCCGTGGACGGCCGTGGACACCTACGTCGCGTTCCGCCGGCTCGGCACCTGGGTGGACACCCTGGACTACGCCACTCTCGACCCGGCGTCGTCGGTGGCCGACATGCGCGCGCGTGACGTACGAACGCTCTATCTCGGAACGGCGCGGTTCAACAGCGCACAGGACTTCTTCGACGAGACCGAGATGGGTCAGTGGCTGGACGCAGCCCACGCGGCGGGGATCCGCGTCGTCGGGTGGTACGTCCCCGGCTACGGCGACCTGGAACGCGACGTGCGCCGCACCGCGGCGATCGGCTCCTACGTCAGCCCGGCCGGGCAGCGGTTCGACGCGGTGGGTGTCGACATCGAGCGGTTCGGCTCCGACGGGGAGGTCACCCACGACCAGTTCAACCAGCGGCTGGTCACGCACCTGCAACGCGTGCGTACGCGTACGCCGGCGGTGATCGGGGCGATCGTGCCCTCACCGTTCGGCACCGACCCCGGCAACCGCTGGGAGGGCTTCCCGTGGGCGTCGATCGGGCCGAACAGCGAGGTCGTCGTACCGATGGCGCTGTGGTCGTTCAGGTCCAACTTCTCCGCGTCCCAGGTCTACACGTGGGTGAAGGACCAGACGACGCGGGCGAGGTCGCTCACCGGCCGCCGGGTGCACGTCGAGGGCGGGGTGATCGGCGAGGGCAGCACGCCGGTGACGTCGGACCGCGTGCAGGCGTTCGTGAACGCGGTGCGGGACGGCGGCGCGGTGGGTGGCAGCCAGTACGACTACGCCACCATGAGGGGCCACGAGAGCCTCTGGCCGATCCTCGACCAGCTGAACGGCTGACGCCAACCGCAGGACAGCTGGTGCTCGGCGCGATGTACTTCGGTACGCGGACCGACGAAGCCACGTCGCGGCCCACATCGGCTCAGGCGAAGACGTCCTGCTGGTAGCGGCCCTCCCGCTCGAGTTCGGCCAGCCACTCCTCGGCGTCCACGCCGGTTCCGCCCGTGCTCCGGCGGCAGACCTCCAGCAGGGCCGCGCGCACGGCCGGCGCCATCCGCGCGCCGTCACCACATACGTAGAAGTGGCCGCCGTCGGCGAGCGCCGTCCACACCGCGTCGCACTGTGCCAGCAGGGCGTCCTGGACGAAGCGGTACGGGTGGTCGGGCACCGCCGAGTACGCCGCGTGGACGGTCACCACCCCGGCCCGCTCCCACTGCGCGAACTCCTCGCCGTACAACCAGTCGTGCTCGGGGTGCCGGCAGCCGTAGAACAACAACGCCGGTCCCACCCGCTCACCCGCCGCCGACAACGTGGCCCGCTCCTCGACGAAACCCCGTAGCGGGGCGATGCCGGTCCCCGGGCCCACCAGCACCATCGGTGTGGCCGGGTCGGCCGGAGGTTCGAACGCCGGGGCGGGCGTACGCACGTAGCCGTAGACGATGTCTCCGGGTTCGAGCCGGGCGAGGTACTGCGAGCAAAGCCCGCGGTACTCACCCGTGCCCGCCCAGGCCGGACCCTCCACCAGCCCGACCGTCAACCGAGGCCTGCGCGGATCGACCAAGGGCGAGGAGGAGATGGAGTAGAACCGCGGCCGTATCGGCCCGGCCAGCTCCAGGAACGCCGCGAGCGGCAACTCGACCGCGGGGAAGCGGTCCACCAGACCGAGCACCGACACCCGCTTGGCGAGGATCTCGTCGGCGTACCGCTGCTGCGCCTCCGGCTCCTCACCGCACAGCGCCTGGAGCTCGCGGGTCGTCCAGGGACAGCCGGTGTACCGGAGCAGGGTGCGCAGCTGCGCCCTGGTGGCCACCTCCTGCAGTTCGACGAACTCCGTGAGCAGCAACTCCACCGGCACCGGGACGCCCACCGGCAGGTGCGTACGCCGGCCGTCCTGCTGGGACAGCCGGACCACCTGGTCGTGGCGTACGCGCAACTGGCGCATCGCCCAGGCCACCAACTCTGAGTTGTTCTTCGCGAACACCGCCAGGTGGTTGCCCGTCCGGTACGTCATCCCCTCGGGGAGTTCGAGCACGACCGACCGGGCGGCCGGACGCGGTGCCTCCAGCGCGAAGTCCCACAGGCCGGTCGCGTCGCCCACGAGGTCCTCGCTGCTCACGACCGTGAGCGGCACGGCATGTTCGGACACCACCGCCGGGCGGATGTCGGCCTCGGTGAGCACCTCCAGCCGGTAGCGCGGAGCGTCCGCGGCGCTGGTGTCCGCGCCGTACTCGTGTGCCAGGGCGGCCCACAGCTCGCCCAGCCAGGCCTCCGCCATGCCGTCGAAGTCGCCGGCCGCGTCGGCCTCACCGCGCGGCACCACCGCCGTCGCGCCGGCTGCGAGCAACCCGCTCTCCACCCGCCTGGGGAACGCCTGGTAGGTCGCCCACTGCGTGTTGCCCGCGCCCAGGACGGCGAACTTCAACCCCGCAAGGGATCTCGGCGCCAGCCCGCCGTCCGCCAGCAGGTGATCGAAGCGCTGCGCGTTGTCGGGCGCCTTGCCGTTGTAGCTCGCGGTCACCGCGACCAGCAGACCGTCGGTGGGTACGTCCTCGGCGAGTTCGTCCAGCGTCGTCAGCGTGGTCTCGAACCCGGACTGACGAGCCCGCTCGGCGACGAGCTGCGCGAGGTCCTCGGTGCTGCCGAGGTTGGAGCCGTACGCCACCCGCAGCGGGACACCCACGGCCCGCACGTCCAGTGCGGACGCGGCCGCGGTGGCACCGGGCTCGGCTTCCCGCGACGCGGCAGGCACCGCCCGCTCGTGCGGCCGGCGCTCCCGCACCCGGACGGTGAAACCCTCCGGCTTGATCGTCAACGTCTGCTTGACATGCATCCGGTAGGAGTGCGGGTCGGACAGCGCGAACTTCTGCAGCAGCAGTGCGAGCGCCAACCGGGCCTCGGTGAGTGCGAACTGCCGGCCGATGCAGGCCCGCTCGCCGTTGCCGAACGGCTTGTAGGCATGCGGGTGGTGTTCGGCCTTGCGTTCGGGCAGCCACCGGTCGATGTCGAACTCGTCCGGGCGTTCCCACGCACCCGGGTGGGTGTGCAGCGGCGCGAGCAGGACGCTGATCTTCTGCCCCTTGGCGACCGGATAGCGGCCGCCGAGCACGGTGTCCTCGTACGCCGTGAGCCCGATACTCGGGATCGGCGACCACAGGCGCAGCGTCTCGTCGAGGATGCGCGGGATGACGTCCAGCTTCATCACGGTCTCGTACGTGGGAACGGTGTCACCCGGGAGCAGCCGGTCGACCTCGGCGTAGGCCTGGGCGAGCACGTGCGGGTTGCGCAGCAGCAGGTACAGCGCGAACGACAACAGCCCGCTGGTGGTCTCGTGGCCGGCGATGAGGAACGTCAACACCTGGTTGCGGATGTTCTCGTCGCTCAGGCGTTCGCCGGTGGTGGGGTCCGCAGCGTCCAGCATCAGGCCGAGCAGGTCGCGGCCGCCGGTCCGGCCCTCGGCGCGGCGTTCGCGGATCACCTCGTCGACGAGGCTCTGCATGGTCTGGATGTCGTCGCGGTACGCGCGGTCCTGACCGCGGCGCATGCTGGTGACGAACGGCAGCTGGCGCATCCGCGTCATCGCCTCGACCAGCGCGTTGCCCATCGCCTGCAGGAAGGGGTGCAGCTCCTCAGCGTCGAAGGAGTTGAACCGGTGGTCGAAGCCGGTGAGGGAGATCGTGTCCAGGGTGAGCCGGGTCATGTCCTCGGCCACCTTCAGGTCGACGCCCTGCCGGTCCTGCCACTTGCCGACGAGTTGCTCGGCGACCTCCAGCATCTGCGGGAAGTACGCCTTCATCGACCGCTGGCTGAACGCCGGCATCAGGATCCGGTGCGCCTGGCCCCATGACGGCTCGTCCGACCGCGCGGTGAACAGTCCGTCGCCGCCGAAGTCGCGGACGTGGCTGAGCGGCGGGTCGATCGGCTTGTAGAAGCGTGACTCGTCACACACCTCGGCCACGAGGTCGGGGTCGTGGACGAAGATCACCTTCCGACCGGCGAGCTCCAGCCGGAAGATCCCCTCGGGGTACTCGCGCGCCAGGGCCGCGAAGTAGGCGCTCGGCCCGTCGGCGGGCACCTGGAGGGTGTTGCCGAGCACCGGGACGCCGCGCGGGCCGGGAACGGGGAGCAGGTCGGCCATGATCGTCACTTCCTCGTCGGGTTCGGGTCGTCCGGACGGGCAGCCATACACCGTATGACCGTCTTACCATACACCGTATGGCTGATACGGTACGAGCCATGGTCATCAGGTCAGGCCAGGCGCGGGCGGCCTCACAGGGGCGGAAGGAATCACCCCACCTCACGCCCGAGCTCATCCACTCCACCGCACTCGCGATGGTCGACGCGGACGGCATCGAGGGCCTGAGCATGCGCAAGCTCGCTGCCGCGCTGGGCGTCAACCCGATGTCGCTGTACCACCACGTGCCCAACAAGGCCGCGCTGTTGCTGGGCATCTCCCAGCTGGCGGTCGCCGACCTGCGGATCGAGCCCGCCGACGACGACACACCCTGGCCCCGGCAACTGCGCCAGATCGGGCACAGTTTCCGCGCGCTCGCCCACCAGCACAGCAACCTGATCGTCTACCTGCTGGCCCACCCGGGGTTCATCCAGCGCGAGGGACCGCTGTGGGGAGCGCTGTGTCACACACTGCGGCGCGCCGGCCTCCCCGACGCCGAGGTGGGCCGGATCGGCAACGTGTTGCTGACGTTCGTCTCCGGGTTCGTCCTCGCCGAGATCAACGGCTCACTGAGCGACCTGCTGGACGCCGGAGGCGCGGCGGAGATCGACCGCAGCTTCGAGGCCGGCGTGGACATCCTCATCTCCGGCCTGGCCGCGCACGGCGCCTCGCCCGAGAGCTGACACGCTCACCTCGTACGCCAGCTTTCCCGCGCGCGGCCCACTTCGAAGCGCGCTCTATCGGGCCGCCAGGGCGGCGTCGAGTTCCTCGTCGGAGGGGTCCGGCAACGGCGGCGGTTCGACGCTCGCCAGGATCTCGCCTACCCGGCGCACGACCGCCGGGTCCGCGAGGATCTCCTCGGCCGGGGTGAGCATGCCGAGCAGCCGGACCTGGGCGCGGAACAGGTCCGGATCGAAGCCGGCCGCCTGGCGCAGCGAGGCGAGGTCGATCCGTCCCTCGGCCGGCCCAGCCGACGCAGGCGCCCCAGCAGACCCAGGCGTCCCGGCCGCACCGGCCGGCTCGGCATGCGTACCCCGAAGCTCCCGGCGCAGCGCGGCCAGCCGGGCGGCGTCGATCGCCGCCTGGTCGGCGAACCACGGCTCGATCCGGGTGGAGGTCAGTTCGTCCATCACCTTGGTGAGTTCCTCGACCGGGTACTCCCCCACCGCGTCCGCCAGGTGGATCACCTCCTGCAGCGCGAACGCGATCCCGCGGGCGAACGTCGGGTTGGTGGTGCACAACGAGTCGCCGACGGCGAGGATCCCGGTCGCGACGGGCGTCCCGTCCACCACCGACCGGCGCAGCGTGTTGTGCAGGTCGCCCATCGGAAAGACGGCGGTCTCGGGGTCCATCACGTCCAGCCAGACGGCGGCCTGCGGCACGGTGCGGGCGACGGCCGTGAACGCGGCGGGGTCCCGCACCGTCTTGAACGCCCGGTCCTCCGCCGGTGGCACCAGGCACAGCCCCACCGTGTCGTGGTCGCAGCCGAACATCGCCAGCATGAACCTGCGCATCGGGAGGTTCACCACCATCGCCGGTGAGCCGGGCAGCGTGGCGCCGGGCCGCAGCCGGTAGTAGCGCGTGTAGTAGGCAACGCCGCACTCGGCGGCAGTGACCTCGGTGGGGCGCGCGCCGATCCCGCGCAGCCACTGGTCGATGCGGGTACGCCGGCCGGACGCGTCCAGCACCAGGTCAGCCTCGACGGTCCCCTCGTCGGTGGTCACCCCGGTCACCCGTGGCGGGTCCCTGACGGTCGCCGTGAGACCGGTGACGCGGACACCCGAACGCACGCGCACACCCGGCTCCGCCGCGGCTGTTCGCCGGATCACCCAGTCGATCGTCGAACGCCGGAACAACAGCATGGCGAGGTCGTCGTCGCCCGGCCGCGGCGACCGGTCGGCCAGGGTGGGCGGCATCTGCTGGGCAAGGGAGTACTGCAGGACTCCGGCGTCCAGCCAGCCGGCGTACACGTCCGGAAGGTGCCGGCGTAGCGGCAACCACCCCAGCGGCCGGAGCACGTGCAGCTGGACGATCTGGGGCGCACCGGCACGGAACGCCGTCGCCGCGGCCTCCTCCGGATCGCCCGCCGGCGCCAGGTCGTCGCGGTCGAGCACGGTCACCTCGTGCCCGCGCCGGCCGAGAAGCGTCGCCGCGACCAGCCCGGCCAGGCTGCCGCCGACCACCACGATCCGCATGGCGGACCTCCCACTCGGACACCGCCCCGGCGTACGGCCCCGTACCGTCGACCACGGCGGCGATGTGTCCATGGGGAACGTACATATGAGCCCGCCGGTGCCGCAACGGATGTGAACGGGACGGATGTGAACGGGACGGATGTGAAATCGTCGGTGGCGAGATGACCGAACCACCGCGGCCGCCCGAGACGCCCGGCACACCACCGGCCCCGCCGGCGGAGCCGGCACCGTCGCACCGGTCGCCTCCTCCGCCCACACCGGCACTCACCCTGCTCGCGCTCGGCTCGGGTGCGACTGACGCACTCAGCTTCGCGGCACTCGGCGGGGCCTTCACCAGCGTGATGACCGGCAACCTCGTTCTGACCGGGCTCGCCGCCGGAAAGGCCCGGCCGGCCGGGGATCTCATCCCCTCGGTCATCGCCATCGCGGCGTTCGTCACCGGCGTGTTCCTCGTGTCCCGCCTGCTCCGCACCGCGCGCTCCAGCCCGCGGGACCCGTGGCCGCCGCGGATCACCGCGGCACTGGCGATCACGGCGTTCGCCCAGGCGGTCGTGCTCACCGGCTGGCTGGTCACCGCCGGGCAGCCGAGCACGGCAGCACAGGCCGGGCTGATCGCGGTCGCCGGCCTGGCGATGGGGTCGCAGAGCGCGGCGGTGAACGCCCTGTGCCTGCCCGCCGCGGCCACGACGTACCTCACCGGCACCCTCGCCATGCTCACCAGCGAGCTCGCGACGGCGGGTGCCCGGGAGACGGTGCGCCGGCGGCTGACCTTGCTCCTCGCGGTGGTGGTCGGCGCTAGCGGGGAGGCCGTCCTGCTGACCCATGCGCACCGGCTCGCTCCGGTACTGCAGCTCACCGCCGCCGTCGCGGTGGTGATGCTCGGTGTGGTGCGTGATCTCCGGCACCGCCGGTCCGCGCGTACCGGCTGAAAACCCTTGTGGGGAACGTGAACTCGCGAACCGGACCGATGCGTACGACCGTCGCGGAACGGACCGGCCGCGGATTCCCGCGCTAGCATCGATGGGACGTACGCACTGTCAACGCCGGCTTGCGCGAGCCCAGACCTAGCTGCCCAGACGATGCCTGCCGAACCCTGGGGATTCCTGCACCACGCGCGCGTGGAGTTCCGCAAGCGACCGATCGCCGAACGCCTGCGGGACTGGCGGGCCGTGCTCCAGCCGCCGCTGACCGAGACCGCGCGCACCCAGGCCGCACGGTGCATGGACTGCGGCGTGCCGTTCTGCCACGCCGGCTGTCCCCTCGGCAACCTCATCCCGGAGTGGAACGAGTACGTCGCCCGCGGCGAATGGCACCGTGCCCTGGAGTCCCTGCACGCCACGAACAACTTCCCCGAGTTCACCGGCTGGCTGTGCCCCGCACCCTGCGAACCCGCCTGCGTCCTCGCGATCAACGCCGCGCCGGTCAGCATCAAGCAGGTCGAGCTCGCGATCATCGAACACGCCTGGGCGCGCGACTGGGTACACCCGTGCCCGTCGCCGATCCGCACCGGACGACAGGTCGCGGTCGTGGGTTCGGGCCCGGCGGGCCTGGCCGCCGCGCAACAACTGGCCCGAGCGGGTCACGACGTCCACGTGTTCGAACGCGACGACCGGATCGGCGGCCTGCTGCGGTACGGCATCCCGGACTTCAAACTGGAGAAGCGGGTCGTCGACCGGCGGCTCGGCCAGCTCGCCGCCGAGGGGGTGCGGTTCCGTCCGGGTGTCGACGCGGGGACGGACGTGTCCGGTGAGTGGCTGCGCGCGCGGTACGACGCCGTCGTCCTCGCGGTCGGTGCGCTGAGACCGAGAGAGCTCGACCTGCCCGGACGCGAACTCGCCGGGATCCACCAGGCGATGGACTACCTCCCGCAGGCCAACCGGGTCGAGGCCGGCGACCTGCGCGCGCCCGCGATCGACGCGCACGGCTGCCACGTCGTCATCATCGGCGGCGGGGACACCGCCGCCGACTGCCTGGGTACGGCGAACCGGCAGGGCGCGGTCGAAGTCCGCAAGCTCGACCACAACCCGCGGCCTCCGGAGCTCCGCGACGAGGACACCAACCCCTGGCCGCAGTGGCCCAGGGTGCACCGGGTCTCCCCCGCTCACGAGGAGGGTGTGGTGGAGGACTGGTCCCGCGAGGTGGTGGCCTTCGCCGGTGACGAACGGGGTCACGTACGCCAGGTGCGGACGGCCGTGGTGGAACGCCGGTTCGACGCGCGCGGCCACCGGTGGTTCCACGTCGTACGCGACAGCGAGGAGGACCTGCCCGCGGAACTCGTGCTGCTGGCCGCGGGGTTCGTCGGCCCCGACGCGGCACCGCTGCTGGACCAGCTCGGCGTCCAGCTCGACCCGCGTACCGGCACGGTCCTGGTCGACGACGGGTGGGAGACGACCGCACCCGGTGTCTACAGCTGCGGCGACGCCCAACGAGGCGCGAGCCTGGTGGTGTGGGCGATCGCGGAGGGCCGGGCGTGCGCCGCGCACGTGGACCACGCCCTCTCCGGCCGCGGCGTACTGCCCGATCCGGTGGCACCGTCCAGCCGGCCGCTCTGAGCCCGTCTCGTCTCCGGTCCGGCCCGTGGACGGCCGCCTTCGCGGAGCAGGGCTGTGGACGGCCGGGCGCGGCTGGGGGTGGCACCTGGCACGATGCTCAGGACATGCCCCGGGTCGGACCGGACGACCTGCCGGCCTACGACCGTCGTGCACGCGAAGTGGAGCCAGACCGTGACCGAAGCCATCGAGGCAGCCCCCGCCGCCCCCAGCCCGGCCCCGTCGTCGGCCCAGTCGGCACAGTCGCCTGCCCAGGCGGCTGCCGCCCTCCACCAGCGGATCGCGGAGGAGCTCGGTGTCCGCGAGGGCCAGGTCAGGGCCGCGGTGGAGCTGCTCGACGGCGGAGCCACCGTGCCGTTCATCGCGCGGTACCGCAAGGAGGTCACCGGCACCCTCGACGACGCGCAGCTGCGCACACTGGAGGAGCGCCTGCGCTACCTCCGTGAGCTGGAGGAACGCCGCGCCGCCGTCCTCGACTCCATCCGCGAGCAGGGCAAGCTGGACGCGGAGCTGGAGGCGCGGATCCTGGCGGCCGACTCGAAGGCGCGGTTGGAGGACATCTACCTCCCCTATCGGCCCAAGCGGCGGACCAAGGCGCAGATCGCCCGCGAGGCGGGGCTCGAGCCACTCGCCGACGCCCTGCTGGCCGACCCGTCGCTGGATCCGCGGGAGACCGCCGCCGGTTACGTCGATCCGGATCGTGGCGTGGCCGACCCGGCCGCCGCGCTGGACGGTGCCCGGTCGATCCTGGTCGAACGGTTCGCCGAGGACGCCGACCTGATCGGCGAGCTTCGCGAGCTGGTGTGGTCCCGCGGGCGGCTGGTGACGAAGGTGCGCGCCGGCAAGGAGGAGGCCGGTGCGAAGTTCGCCGACTACTTCGACTTCGCCGAACGCTTCACCTCCCTGCCCTCCCACCGCGTGCTGGCCGCGTTCCGCGGTGAGAAGGAGGAGGTCCTCGACCTCACCCTCGAGCCGGAGGAGCCGAGCGCGCCGGCCGGCGACGGGCCGGGTGCACCCGAGCTCGCCACGGCGGGCCGCACCGACTTCGAGGTCCGGATCGCCGACCGGTACGCCATCGCCGACCAGGGCCGGCCCGCCGACGACTGGCTGGCCGACACCGTGCGGTGGGCATGGCGCACGCGGATCCTGGTGCACATCGGGATCGACCTGCGGATGCGGCTGCGCCAGGCCGCCGAGGACGAGGCCGTCCGGGTGTTCGCGGCCAACCTGCGTGACCTGCTGCTGGCCGCACCGGCCGGCACCCGGCCGACCATGGGTCTGGACCCGGGGTTCCGTACCGGCGTGAAGGTCGCGGTCGTCGACGGCACCGGCAAGGTGGTGGCGACCGACACCATCTATCCGCACGTGCCCGTCCGGCGGTGGGACGAGTCGCTGGCCACCCTCGCCCGGCTGGCGCGGGAGCACCACGTCGAGCTGATCGCGATCGGCAACGGCACCGCCTCGCGGGAGACCGACAAACTGGCCGAGGACCTCATCCGCCGGCAGCCGGAGCTCACGCTCACCAAGGCGGTGGTGTCCGAGGCCGGTGCGTCCGTCTACTCCGCCTCCGCGTACGCCTCGGCCGAGCTGCCCGGCATGGACGTCTCCCTGCGCGGCGCGGTGTCCATCGCCCGCAGGCTGCAGGACCCGCTCGCGGAGCTGGTGAAGATCGACCCGAAGTCGATCGGCGTCGGGCAGTACCAACACGACGTGTCCGAGACGAAGCTGTCCCGCTCCCTCGACGCGGTGGTCGAGGACTGCGTCAACGCCGTCGGTGTCGACGTCAACACCGCGTCCGCGCCGCTGCTCACCCGGGTGTCCGGCATCACCGAGACCCTCGCCGCCAACGTCGTGGCACACCGCGACGCGCAGGGCCCGTTCCGCTCCCGGCGCGCGCTGAAGGACGTCCCCCGCCTCGGGCCGAAGGCGTTCGAACAGTGCGCGGGCTTCCTGCGTATCCCGCAGGGCGACGACCCGATCGACTCCTCCAGCGTGCACCCGGAGGCCTATCCCGTCGTACGCCGGATCCTGGCCTCGGTCGGCGGCGACCTGCGGGAACTGATCGGCAACACCTCGACCCTGCGCGGGCTGAAGCCCTCGGACTTCGTGGACGAGACGTTCGGCCTGCCGACCGTCACCGACATCCTCGCCGAGCTGGAAAAACCGGGCCGGGACCCGCGGCCGGCGTTCCGCACCGCGACGTTCGCCGAAGGGGTGGAGGAGCTCACCGACCTCACGCCCGGGATGGTGCTCGAGGGAGTGGTGACCAACGTCGCCGCGTTCGGTGCGTTCGTCGACGTGGGCGTCCACCAGGACGGCCTGGTGCACGTGTCGGCGATGTCGAAAAACTTCGTGAAGGATCCGCGGGAGGTCGTCAAGCCCGGCGACATCGTGAAGGTGAAGGTGCTCGAGGTCGACGTCGCCCGCAAGCGGGTGTCGCTGACCCTGCGGCTCGACGACGAGGTCGGCGGGGAGTCTTCCGGTGGCGCGCGGTCGGGTGGTGCGAGGCCCGGCGGGTCGAGGTCCGGTGGGCAGCGCTCGGGCGGGCAGCGCTCGGGTGGGCAGCGCTCGGGCGGGCAGCGGGCCGGTGAGCCCAAGCCCGGTGGGGAAGCGCGTTCGGACCACGGGCGACGCGGCGCTCCGACCGAAGGCCGTGGTGGGTCTGGTCAGCGTGGTGGTTCAGGTCAGCGTGGTGGTTCAGGTCAGCGTGGCGGTTCCGGTCAGCGTGGGCAGGGGCAACGAACCGACCGCGGCCCGGCCCGGCGCGACGATCGCGGCACCGACACCGCACTGGCCGACGCGCTGCGCCGCGCCGGCCTGGTCGATGACGACCAGCGCGGGAAGAAACGATAGCTCCGGCTCGCCCGACGTACAGGCGGCAACGCCTCTCGACGAGGAGGGCGTCGCGTTCTTCCGCGGAAGAGTCCGTCGACCACCGGACGGACGCGCCGTGCACCCTCACCCAGGTCACCTGGCCGACCACCCCGAGCCACCCGGTCGGTACGCAGACGGAAGAACCGGGCGTGGCCAGGTCGGATCCGGCCGCCAGTCCAGCCAGCGCGCCTCGAACGGCCCGGTGCGGCCCGTCGCCTGCGCGAGTACGCGGTGCGCGTGGTCTTCCAGGGTGGCGAGCAGTCCGCCGTCGAGGACACCCCGGCGGACTGCCTCCTCGAAGTCCTCGCGGTCCTTCCAGGTCCAGGAGCGGTCCGGGAGTACCTGCACGTCGAGCACGAGGTCCATCGTCTGGATCCCGTCGGGCATCCGCACCGGCGGTAGCTCCAGGTTGACGTACCAGCCGAGGAACTCCCCTGCCGGTGTCCATCCGAGAATGACCCGGGCCCACGAGCCCGGTGCGAAGAAGTGCAGTGTGCGCAGGTCGATCGTCCGCTCGACGACCTCGTACACCAGGGTCTGCATCGCGACCAGCTTGCGTTCGGACCGCGAGAGGTGGTCGCGCCCGGGGACTCCGACACTGCTCGCGTAGCCGGCCGTCGTACCGACAGGGACATGGGTGACACACCAGTCGCCGTCCTCCACGAGGACGTGGGGTACGGCGCTCCACAGATGGTCGTGCCAGCGTTCCTGAACGACCAGCCGCGTTCCGGGCCGCCAGGTGTGGTGAGTCATCGGACCGGCCCTCCGGTTCCTCCGCGGACAAATCCGGCAGGTGTCGGGACTGAGCACTAGACTTCGATCTCCCCCGCCGCTGGGAGGCTTCTTCTCCGGAAGAACGCCGCCCGCACGCAACGATCTTCGCGGCCCGGGAGTACTACCTTGCACGACCGGGCCGGTGTGCGCACCTGCCCTGCTGGGGTCCGTCGTTCTCGTGGCGCGGCCCGACGAGTTCTGGTGAAGGGGAGCACATGAACGCCGTTCGCGTAAAGGCGCGGATGCACGCCACAGCGGTGGCCGCACTCACCGGTGCGGTTCTGGCCGGTGCCGCCGCACTCGCGCCGTCGGCCGGCGCGACACCCGTCGTGCCGACACCGACGCCGACCGCCACCTCGACGGCGTCACCGGCACCCACCGCAACGCGGACACCGACACCGACGCCCACCCCCACCACTGCCGACAAGCAGCCCGTGCCGAAGGCCCCGGCCACCGCGGCCGACGCCGAAGCCGCGATCGAGGCGCGCTACCAGGCCCTCGGCGGAAGCGCCGGCGTCCTGGGCGCGGCGACCTCGGCGGTCACCGCCATCACCGGCGGCTACGTCCGCAGGTTCGAGCACGGCGGCGTCTACTACTCCGACGCGACCGGCGCGTGGGACGTCCGCACCGGCCCGATGCAGAACTACTACGACTTCCTGGGCGCCCAGGAGAGCAAGCTCGGCTTCCCGACCGGCGCGGAGTACGCGGGCGCCACGGCGGGAGTCCTGATCCAGCGCTTCACGGGTGGACGCATCTACTACTCGGCGGCGACCGGAGCCCGCGGCGTGTACGGTCCGCTGCTGGCTCGCTACCTCGCCCTCGGCGGTGAGGCGGGCAAGCTCGGACTCCCCACCCACGGCGAAGGATCGGCACAGCCTGCCGGCGCACGGCTCAGCGCGTTCGAGCACGGCCGCATCTACTGGTCGTCGTCGACCGGCGCGTGGGACCTGACCGGCGTGATGGTCGACTACTACGTCAAGCTCGGCGGTTCGACGAGCCCGCTCGGCCTGCCCACCAGCGCGCCGTACTCGGCTGCGGGCGGCGTCACCATGCAGAACTTCGTCAAGGGCCGGGTCTACTACAGCAGCGGGACCGGCGCGCAGGGCGTCTACGGCGCGACCCTCGCCCGTTACCTCCAGCTCGGCGGGTCGACCGGCGTCCTCGGCCTGCCCACCGTGGCGGAGAAGGCGGGCAAGAAGGCCGGCTCGCGGGTCACGGTGTTCAAGAATGGGCGAATCTGGTATTCCAGCAAGACCGGTGCCCGTGAGGTTCGCGGCGCCACCCTCGCGCGGTACCTCTCCATCGGGGCCGAGACGTCTCGGATCGGCCTGCCGAACAGCTACCACAAGCAGACGTCCTACGGCGACTGGCAGGGGTTCGAGTACGCCTCGTTGCAGTACTACTCCTCGAAGAAGAAGGCCTACATCCGGATGCCGTTCACGGTGACGTCGAGGACTCCGACGGCGGCCGACGTCCCCTACACCTACCGCAGCGGCTGCCCGGTCGGGCCGTCGTCCCTGCGGATGCTGAAGCTGACGTTCCGGAACTTCTCCGACGACGACCAGTACGGCACGATCGTGGTGCGTTCCACCGTCGTCGGCGACATCACCGCGGTGTTCAGCGCCGCCCACTCCCACGGCTGGCCGCTGCGCCGGATCAACCCGGTCGACGTCTACCAGGGCGACGACGTGAAGGCGATGGCCGCCGACAACACCTCGGCCTTCAACTGCCGCAAGGTCACCGGCAATCCGTACAAGCTTTCCCAGCATTCTTACGGAAATGCCATCGACATCAACACGTACGAGAATCCCTACGTCACCGCCTCCAACGTCTACCCTGAGGGTTCGGACACTTACCTCAACCGCGGCAACAAGCGCAAGGGGATGATCCTGCGCGGCGACCCGGTCGAGTCCACGCTGCGAAGCAGGGGCTGGCCGTGGGGAGCCCGCTGGAACTACCCCGACTACCAGCACTTCTCCGAGAACGGCGGCTGACCAGTGCAGCGAACTCGCCAACTCCTCGCCGGCCTGGCCATCGGCGGGCTGACCCTGGCCTGCGGCGCGTGCGGGTCCCCCACGACGGACACGAACAGCGCCGGCGACGGCACCAGGACGGCCCGGCCCACGGCGGACGCGACCGGTGACCACGCAGGTGCCAAGGCAGGCGACAAGGCCACCGAGCCGCCCATGCCCACGCCTCCCGCCACCACCGCCGGACCGCTCACCAGGAAGAACCTCCCCGCCGCCGACCGGCTCGGGTCGGACTTCAAGCCCTACACCGAGCCGGACGCACCTGAGGAGGGGTTCGTCTCCAACGGCCAGCCAGTCCGCCAGCGTGACCCGAAGGAGGTCGCGGCGTCGATCGTCCCGCTGGGCTGCCCCGGCACCGAACGCCTGTCGCCGCTGCCGGTCCCGGCGAACGCGCTGGAGCAGACCTACCGCGCCCCGGGGCGCCAGATCGCGGTGGCGCTGGTCCTCGACTACCGCTCGGAGGCGTCGGCGGCGCGGTTCGTCGACGGACTGGCGGACATCCTGGCCCGGTGCACCAAGCCGTCCGCCAAGACCAAGGCCACGCTCCGCACCGCGCGAACGGTCGCCCAGGTGGACCGGCCGAACGCCGGGACGCTGTTCGACTCGCGGTACGAGGCCGGTCCCGGTGCCGTCCCGGGTCAGTGGGACGAGACCGTCGTGCAGAAAGGCCGACGGGTCGGCATGACCATCGTCCAGCGTGGGACCCGAGAGTCGAGGATCGACCACACCGCACTCGCCGGTTACCTGAGGACGCTCCTCACCCGCTGACCTTCCGCACCGCTGACCCGCGACACCACGACGCGGCGCCCCGACCGGACACCCGGTCGCGGCGCCGCGTTTGGGTTTCCTCCTTTTGCCGTAGGCCGTGCGCAGGGCGTGTCAATCTCCACATGACACGCACCTGACCACAGGTGCCGCATCGCACGTCGGGGGAACAGGCGATGAACGAGGCAATCACGCGTGCCGTCAGCTCCTGGCGGGTGCGCGACAGGCGTCCGGGGAGCATGCCCTCGCTGGTGCTCCTCACCTGTGTGCTGAGCCTGCTCCTGCCGCCGGGTTCGGCACTCGCAGGGAAGGTGCCGAACCCGGCGGCCGCGCCTGCGGCGACTCGGGTGGCTCAGGCGGTGACTCCGGAGGCCGCGATCGAGGCCCGCTACCAGCAGCTGGGCGGCCCCGCCGGCGTGCTCGGACCGGCCACGTCGCCGGTGGTGGCGGTCCCGCGTGGGTACCGCCGCGTCTACGCCCACGGCCACATCTACTACTCCCCGGACACCGGGGCGTGGGAGGTGCTCGAACCCTTCCTCGGCTACTACCTCGGGCTCGGCGCCTCGGCCAGCGCCCTCGGCCTGCCGACCAGCGCGGCCTACACCTCAGGACGCGGCGCCAGGGTGCAGAACTTCTACCACAGCAGGGTCTACTGGACTCCCGGGACCGGCGCGCAGAGCGTCTACGGCCCGACGCTGGCGCGGTATCTCGCCCTCGGCGGATCGGCCGGCTCGATGGGCGTTCCGACGGCCTCCGAACACGCCGGCAAGGTGCCCGGAGTCCGCGTGACGGAGTTCTCCAGCGGACGGATCTGGTACTCCCCCAGCACCGGCGCCCGCGAGATACGCGGCTCGATTCTGGCGAAGTACCTGCGGCTCGGTGCCGAGGCGTCCTGGATCGGCCTACCCACCGCCTACATGCGAGGCACGTCGTACGGCTACCGGCAGGACTTCCAGCGCGCTTCCCTGCAGGCCATCCACAGGCTCAGAGGCGTCTACATCCGGGTGGCCTTCTTCACCTCCGTGCGCACGCCGCGAGCCAGCGACATTCCCTACACCTACCGCAGCGGCTGCCCGGTGCCACCGTCGGGCTTGCGGATCCTCACCCTGCCGTTCCGCAGCTTCGGCGGCGACGACCACCTTGGCCGCATCGTCGTCCGAGCGAGCGTGGTGCCGGCGATCCGCACGGTGTTCATGAACGCCCAGGCCGACTCGTGGGTGATCCGCAAGGTCTACCCGGTCGACAAGTACCGGGGCAGCGACGAGGCCTCGATGGCCGCCGACAACACCTCGGCGTTCAACTGCCGCAAGGTCACCGGCAACCCGTACAAGCTGTCCCAGCACTCCTACGGGAACGCGATCGACATCAACACGTTCGAGAACCCCTACGTCACGGCGAGCCGGGTCTACCCGCCGGGTTCGCAGACCTACCTCGACCGCACCAACGTGCGCCCGGGGATGATCGTGCGCGGCGACGCGGTGGAGCGCACCATGCGCGGGCTGGGCTGGCCGTGGGGTGCCCGCTGGGCCTACCCCGACTACCAGCACTTCTCCTCCAACGGCCGCTGACAGCCCGAAGCGACACCGGTGCGGTCACAGCCGGCACCGGTGTCAACCCAGCCTTGCGTCCCGGCAGGGAGTCAGGACTTCGTGAGCTGCCGCCACAGGAACTCGTACGCGAGTGCGTTGCGGAACGCCAGCTGCTCGTTGTCGGCCGCCGCTCCGTGGCCGCCCTCGATGTTCTCGTAGGACGCCACGTCGTAACCGAGGTCGCGCATCCGGGCGACCATCTTGCGGGCGTGCCCGGGGTGCACGCGGTCGTCGCGGGTGGAGGTCATGAACAGCACCGGTGGGTACGGCTGTCCGGCACGGACGTTCTGGTACGGCGAGTACTTCGAGATGAACGCCCAGTCGCCCTCGTCGTCGGGGTCGCCGTACTCCGCCATCCAGGACGCGCCGGCCAGCAACCGGTGGTAGCGCTTCATGTCCAGCAGCGGGACCTGGCAGACGATCGCACCGAACAGCTCGGGGTAGCGGGTGAGCATGACGCCCATCAGCAGACCGCCGTTGCTGCCTCCCTGGGTGCCCAGCCGGGAGGGCTCGGTGATGCCGCGGGCCACCAGGTCGCGGGCGACGGCCGCGAAGTCCTCGTACGCACGCGGGCGGTTCTCCCGCAGCGCGGCACGGTGCCAGCGCGGGCCGTACTCCCCGCCGCCGCGAATGTTGGCCACGACGTAGGTGCCGCCGCGGGCAAGCCAGGCCCGCCCGGTCGCGGCCTGGTAGCCGGGCAGGTTGGAGATCTCGAAGCCGCCGTAACCGCCGAGCAGGGTCGGCGCGCCGGCGGCAGGCTGCTCCGGGCCGACCACGAAGTACGGCACCTGGGTGCCGTCGTCGGAGGTGGCGAACAACTGCTGCACTCGCAGGCCTTCGGCGTCGAACATCGCCGGCGCCTGCTTGACGGGTTCGAGATCGCCGTCGACCGTGCCGTACCGAAGCGTCGCCGGCTCGGTGTAGCCGCTGGTCTGCAGGAAGAACTCGTCGTTGTCGTGCGGGTCGGTGCCGACCTGCCCCACGCTGCCGAACTCGGGTACGCCGGACAGCGGCCGCCGTGTCCAGCCGGAGTTGACACCCTGCCCGTCAGCGGCCGAGGTCGGCGGGGTGAGTACCTCCAGCCGGCTCTTGACGTCGGACAGCGTGTTGAGGATCAGGTGGTGGCGGGTCCAGGCGGACCCGACCAGCGACGTGTGCTCGTCGGGCTCGAACAGCACTGTCAAGGCGCGGTTGCCCGCCCGGAAGTCCTCGAACGGCGCGGCCAGCAGGGCGCCGGCAGGGTAGGTGGTGCCGTCCACCGTCCACGGTGTGCGGGTGACGACCAGCAGCCAGTCGCGCTCGACGTCGACCTCGGCGTCGTTGGGAACGTCGATCCGCTCAAGGTCAGCACCGTCGGCACCGGTGCGCAGGTAGGTCTCGCCGCTGTAGAACTCGATCCGGCGCCGGACGAAGTCGCGTTCGTACCCCTCGGTCGAGTCGTGCCCGGCGAACGCGAGAACGTCGTCGGGCTTGCCCTCGAAGACGGTCTCCGCCTCCGCCAGCGGTGTACCGCGCCGCCATTCCTTCACCACGCGGGGGTAGCCGGACGAGGTCAGCGAGCCGGGCCCGAAGTCGGTGCCGACGTAGATGCGGTCGGCGTCGATCCAGCCGACGAAGCTCTTCGCCTCCGGCAGCTGGAAGCCGTCCTCGACGAAGGTGCGGGTCTGCAGGTCGAACTCGCGGACGACGGTCGCGTCCGCGCCGCCGCGGGACAACTCCACCAGTGCCAGCCGCAGCTCGGGGCGCAGCACCGGCGCGCCCTTCCACACCCAGCTCTCGCCCTCGTCGGCGGCGAGCCGGTCGACGTCGAGGAGCACCTCCCACTCGGGGTGGTCGGTGCGGTAGGACTCGAGCGTGGTCCGCCGCCACAGGCCGCGCGGGTGGTCGGCGTCCTGCCAGAAGTTGTAGAGCAGACCACCGCGGCGGGCGACATAGGGGATCCGGTCGTCGGAGTCGAGCACCTCCCGGATCTGCGTACGCAACTCCTCGAACCGCTCTCCGGTGGCGAGGCCGGCAAGGGTCTCGTCGTTGCGTTCGCGCACCCAGGCCAGGGCCTCCTCACCGGTGACGTCCTCCAGCCACAGGTGGGGGTCGGCCTCCTGCCCAGGCACGGAGGACCCGGGGGACGCGGAGGCTGCGGGCTGCTGGTCGTCGGCGGGCCGGGCGGCGTCAGTCATACCGGCCATTATGTCCGGGCGTCCAGCCCCACCACGTGGGCCATGAGATCGACGGAGGTGGCGAAGAACGGCGCGTCGTCGGTGAACCCGCCCTTCAGGTGGCCGAAGAGTTCGAGGCTGACCGCGCCGAAGACCTGGGTCCAGGCGATCACCGACCGCACGAGGACCGCGTCCGGAAGCTCCTCCAGCCCGGTCGCCGCGGCCAGATGGGCGGCCTGCTCGGCCATCCGCGCCGACAGGGCCGGAACCTCACCGCCCGGCTCACGGAGCGCACCGGCCGCCCACGCGTCGCGGACCACGCGCAGCAGGAGGTACGGCAGCCGGGTGCCCGCCTCGACCGTCTCCTCCGGCGCGGCGTATCCGGGGACGGGCGAGCCGTAGACGAGGGCGTACTCGTGCGGGCTGGCGTGTGCCCAGTCGCGGACGGCGTGGCAGATCGCCCGCCAGCGGCCGAGGTGGTCGTCGCGGGGCACCTTCGCCTGTGCCGCCTCGGCCCGGTCGGCAAGTGCGGCGTACGCGTCGACGATCAGTGCCGTGAGCAGGGCGTCCCGGCTGGGGAAGTAGCGGTACAGCGCCGAGGACGCCACCTCGAGTTCGCGGGCCACCGCGCGCATGGACAGCGCGGCGGCACCCGACTCGGCGATCTGCCGGCGGGAGATGTCCAGGATGTCGCGGGTGAACGCGGCCCGCGCACGCTCACGCGGACCGGCCTTGGTTCTGGTCGTGGGCACGGCAGGAGTCTGCCACATTCGCGAGCAGCGTTCACTTTCGAGAGCGCCGCTCTTGACAGCATCCACCCCGGGGAGGACAGTGCTCTCAGACGAGAGCAGCGCTCACTACACCGTACGAGAAGACGAGGACCACCATGGCCAACGGCATCGCGGCGAACGGCATCACCACGGCGGTCGCCTGGATCAACCTCGCCGCCGTCTTCGCGCTCGAACTCGCCGCGCTCGGCGCCCTTGGCTACGCGGCGTCGCGCGGCGGCGCGCCGCTGGCGGTGCGCATCGCCCTCGGCGTCGGGGTCCCGCTCATGGGTGCGGTGTTGTGGGGACTGTTCGCGGCACCGAACGCGACGGTCCGGAACGCGGCGATCGCGGTCGCGGTGAAGGTGCTTGTGTTCGGCGGCGCCACGATCGGGCTGGTCCTCACCGGCCACCGGTTCCTCGGCGCGGGGTTCGCAGCGGTGGTCGTCCTCACCGCCGTACTGGCGCACGTCCTCCCGACGCCCGCAGCCGCGACCGAGGCGACGAGCCCGGTGCCCGCGGCGGGCGTCAGCCGTGCCGCAGAAACGCGACCATGAGCAGGCACGGGTTACCCGGCCAGACTCCGTGGAGTTCCTCCAGCGGCTGGAACCCCATCGCCCGGTAGAACTCCCGGGTGCGGGCGTACCCCTCGTGCGGATGGCTCGGGCCCAGCGTCTTGACCTGCAGCAGGCGCACGCCCTCACCCGTGAGGTCGCCGTGGGGCAGGCGGAGAAAGCGGCGGCGGCCTCAGACTCCGGGCACCGGGCCGGCCAGCCGGAACGAGATCCCGGCCGGATCCGCCACGCAGGCCAGCCGGCCGTGCGGGCTGTCCCAGGGTTCGCGCTCGACCCGGCCGCCCTGCCGGCGCACATTCCCGACCGCCTCGTCGGTGTCGGCGACCGCGAAGTACGTGATCCACTGCGGCTCGGACTCGGCGGTCTGCCGCCGGCTGCACACCTCTTGCCCGCCGGCCTTCCACACGGTGACGCCCGCGTCGGCAGGCGTCTGCGCGTCGTAGTCGAAGACCGCGCGGTAGAAGGCGTCGGCGACGGCGCCGTCGGGGGTGGCGAGTTCGTTCCAGGTGACCGCGCCCGGGTCGCCCCACAGCCCGGCGCCGGTGTGGCCGCGCCCTTGCCACAGGCCGAACGTCGCGCCGGTCGGGTCCGCGACGAACGCCATCCGCCCGCTGTCGCCCACGTCGACCGGCTGCACGATCACCTTGCCGTCGTGCTGGGCGGCGACCCGGGCCGCGGCGTCCACGTCCGGCGTGGCGAAGTAGACGTTCCACATCGGCGGTGCGCCGTCGCCCGGCTGCGGCGGCATCAGCGCGGCGACCGGGATGTCGTTCAGCAGGCACATCGTGTAGTGGCCGTGGTCGCGGCCCTGGTCGGCGAAGGCCCAGCCGAAGACCGAGCCGTAGAAGCGGCGCGCCACCTCCATGTCGGGCACTGTCGCGTCCACCCAGCAGGGGCTGCCCACGGCGAAACTGCTCGGCTTGACCACGGTCTCCCCCTCGACCGACCCGCGGCGGCCGGCACGGGCGTGCGGCCACCACCAGCGTCGCACCGGAAGCGGAAGCCCCAGGCCCGGAACGCGAGCCGTCACCCTGTACGGACGACGGGCGTTCCGGGCGAACCGCCCGAAACCGGCTCAGCCGACTCGGACTCAGCCGAGCCGGGCGGCCAGCAACTCGGTGATCTGCACCGTGTTGAGGGCGGCACCCTTGCGCAGGTTGTCGTTGGAGACGAACAGCGCCAGGCCGTGCTCGACCGTGGGGTCGCGGCGCACCCGGCCGACGTACGCCGGGTCCTGACCGGCGGCGAGCAGCGGCGTGGGCACGTCGGCCACCACCACGCCGGGGGCCGCGGCCAGCAGCTCCAGTGCCCGGGCGGGGGTCAGCTCGCGCTCGAACTCGGCGTTGATCGACAGCGAGTGGCCGGTGAAGACCGGGACCCGCACGCAGGTGCCGGAGACGGGCAGGTCCGGGATGTCCAGGATCTTCCGGCTCTCGTTGCGCAGCTTCTGCTCTTCGTTGGTCTCGTCGCTGCCGTCGTCGACGATGCTGCCGGCCAGCGGCAGGACGTTGAACGCGATCGGCTGGGCGAACTGCGAGGGCGGCGGGAAGTCGACCGCGGCGCCGTCGAAGGTGAGGGCCGCGGCGTTGCCGGCGGTCTTGCGTACCTGCTCGTCGAGCTCGGTGACGCCACTGCCGCCCGCACCGGACACCGCCTGGTAGGTGCTGACGATCAGCCGGCGCAGCCCGGCCGCGTGGTGCAACGGCGACAGAACGGGCATCGCGGCCATCGTGGTGCAGTTGGGGTTGGCGACGATGCCCTTCGGGATCGACGCCAGCGCGTGCGGGTTGACCTCGGAGACGACCAGCGGCACCTCGGGGTCCATCCGCCAGGCCGAGGAGTTGTCCACCACGACCGCGCCGTCGGCGGCGACCTTCGGCGCCAGCTGCTTCGACGTGGCCGCTCCGGCGGAGAACAGCACGACGTCCAGACCGGCGTACGACGCGGTCTCGGCGTCCTCCACGATCACCTCGCCGCCCAGCCACGGGAGCGCCCGCCCCGCCGACCGGGCGGAGGCGAAGAAGCGCACCTCCTCGACCGGGAAGCTCGCCTCGGCCAGCAACTGCCGCATGACCCCACCGACCTGGCCGGTGGCTCCCACTACTCCAACGCGCATAGTCGAAAGGCTACGAGGTCGCTCCCGGGCGCCGCACGGCGGTTTCGCAGAGTGGGACCGAGCCGCCCGGGGCGCCCGCGCGGTCACTCACCGGATCGGGGTGCGCGAGCGTAGGCGACCACGCCCACCACGAACAGGGCGAGGAGTACGCCGAGCACCGGGATCGCCACCGTCGGCGCGACCGGAAGGCGGCCGGCCACTCCGAGGGCGAGAGCGGCGACCAGCGCGGTGCCGGCGACCGTCGCCGCCCACCGCGTCAGCCAGCGGCGCAGGACCGACGGGGCGACCACCGCGTCCAGCGGGAGGACAGCCGCGAGCGCGCTGCCGGTGTGGTGGAGGTACGCCATGGCGGCCAGCGCGACCAGCGCCCACCAGGATCCCGCGGAGTCGAACGCCGTCGTACGAACCAGCCAGCCCGCCATGACGAGCAGCTCCAGCGCCAGCACGGCCCAGGTGCCCGGCAGCACGGCCGGTACCAGTGCCAGTGCCGCGCAGATCAGCAGCGACAGCGGTCCGAGGACAGCCGTCGGCGAGACGAGTACGAGCGCCACGAAGCCGGCCACCGCGACCACGCCCCGCACCAGCAGGGCGCCGCGCCGCACCCGGCGCACGGCGTCGCCGGCACCGCCCAGCGCGTCCCGCAGCATTCCCGCGTAGCTCATCGGGGTGCCGCCGCTCGCCGGGAGACGTCGCGCAGCGCCTGGTCGAGGGAGCCGGCTCCGGCCCAGGTGACGGTGGGTACGCCGTGTTCGAGAAGCTGGGCGACGGTGTTGCGGCGTTCCAGCCGCCACAGCCCGAACGCCACCGGCGTCCAGGGGTTCTCCCGGTCCGGCCGGGCCGAGTCGGGCAGGGTGTCGACCGCGAGCACGGTCCGGCCGCTGCGCGCCAGCCGCGCCAGCAGCGCCACGCTGCGCCGGTCGAGCAGCGGCGTGAGGACCACCAGCAGCGCCTGCTGCGGCAGGATCTGCCGGGCGAAGATCCCGGCCGCCGGGTCGTGCGGACCCTCACCCGCCCGGATGGCCAGCAGCCACTCCAGCGCGGCGACGAAGTGCCGGCCGGAGCCGACGCGCAGGGCACGGTTGCGCCCGCCGTACTCCAGCAGCCGCACCCGGTCGCCGCGGCCGAGGTAGTGCTGGGCGATCCCCGCGGCGGCGCGCACCGTCGTGTCGAGCACGCTCGGCGCGCCGTCGATCCCCTCCGAGCGGCCGGCCTCGTGGAGTACGTCGAGGACGAGCACGAGTTCGGCGTCGCGGTCGGAGAGGGTCTGGGCGACGTGGAGTTCGCCGGTACGCAGGGACGCCCGCCAGTCGATCCGCCGCAGCCGGTCACCGGGTGCGAACTGGCGGATGCCGGCGAGCTCGCCGCCCTCGCCGAACCGCCGGGACCGGTGTACGCCGACCAGGCCGGCGGCGTTCGGCATCGCCTCGTCGGCGGCGAACGGCTCGGTGCGCGGGAACACGCGTACCGCAAGGGAGTCCGAGGCCACCGGGGCGCAGGTCAGCAGGGCGTCGCAGGCGGCAGCGCGCACCCGCACGGGTGGAACGACGTAGCGGCCCCAGCGGGCGAGCTGCCCGGTGAGGGTGAACCGCGTACCCGCGCCGGCCGGCACCGCGGCGGCGAGGGTGCGGGCCCGGGTGCGGTCGCGCAGCCAGGGCGGTTGCTCGCGTTGCACCAGGGCGACGTCGTAGGCGGCCGCGTCGGCGCGTACGTCGACCAGGACGTGCAGGTCGGCACCCTCCACCAGGTCACCGGCCCCGGCCGGGCTCGCGCCGTTGCCCGAATTCGTGCCGGCCACCGGATTCGTGCCGGCCAAGGGGTCCACACCCTCGGCGGCACCGACCCGGACGACGGGCAGTCCCCGCGGCCTGCGCAGCAGAGCGGCCGACGTACCCACCGCGAACGGCGTGGCGAGCACCACCAGGTCCACCCGGCCGGTGAGCACGGCGGCCACCAGCAGCGCGAGCGTGACCACCAGCGCCCGGCGCAGTGCCGGCGTCGGCGACCAGCCCGGTGAGCCGTCGACAGCTCCGGGCGCGAGGACGCCCCGAAAGGCGGCCGACAGGCGATCCGGAAGGGAGATCCGCACGTCGTCCCGTTCAGCCCGTGTAGGTCGGCAGGGCCGCGCTCGCCGGTGCCGGAACGGTCGCCAGCGCCTCTGCCACCACCTGGGCCGGGTCGATCCGCTGCAGCCACATCTCCGGGCGCAGCGTGATCCGGTGGGCGAGGGCGGGTACGACGACGTCCTTCACGTCCTCGGGCACCACGAAGTCGCGGCCGGCGAGCACCGCCTTCGCCCGGGCCAGCAGCAACAGCGCCAGCGATCCCCGCGGCGAGGCGCCCACCAGCACCCGCTGGTCGGCGCGGGTCGCGCGGACCACCTCGACGACGTACCGGCCGATGGAATCCTCGACCGCGACGTCCTCCAGCGACCGCTGCATGGCCACCAGCGTCGGCGGGTCGACCACGGCGGCGACCTGCGACTCCTCCTGCCGGCGCGACATCCGGCGGCGCAGGACGTCGAACTCCTCCTCCGACTCCGGGTAGCCGAACGACACCCGCAGCAGGAACCGGTCCAGCTGCGCCTCCGGGAGCGGGTAGGTGCCCTCGTACTCGATCGGGTTCGCGGTCGCCAGGACGTGGAACGGCGTCGGCAGCAGGTGGGTGTCGCCCTCGACCGAGACCTGGCGTTCCTGCATCGCCTCCAGCAGCGCGGCCTGGGTCTTCGGCGGCGTGCGGTTGATCTCGTCGGCCAGCAACAGGTTGGTGAACACCGGACCGCGCCGGAACGTGAAGTCGTGGGTGCGCTGGTCGTACAGCGACGAGCCGGTCACGTCGGCCGGCAACAGGTCGGGGGTGAACTGGATGCGCCGGAACTCCACGCCCAGCGCCTGCGCGAATGTCCGCGCGGTGAGCGTTTTCCCCAACCCTGGAAGGTCTTCCAGCAGTACGTGCCCACCGGACAGGATGCCGGCGAGAACGAGTTCGAGCGCCGCGCGCTTGCCGACCACGACACCCGAAACGGCGTCAAGTACCTGTTGACAGCGCTCGCTCACGGTCGGAATCGGCAACTCTGGTTGGCTCACAGGTCCTCCACCTCGGCGATGACGGCGGCCAGCTCCCCCGGCGAGGGCGGCCGGCGGGGTTGGGTGGTGGTGAGCAGATCCCACACCCGGGCGCCCACCAACTCCCGGCTGCGGTCGGGTTGTTCTTCCCGGGTCACACCGTGCCCGACGCGCAGCCGCTCGTCGACCACCGCGGCGATCGCGGGACGAACGACGCGCTCGTAGTAGTCGCGGTCGCCGCGCATCAGGTCCAGTCGTTCCTCCCAGCGGCGGACGTCGGCGAACGGCCGGTCTGGTACGCCGTACACCGTGGCGGAGGTGTCCTCGCGCACCAGCGCCCGCCCGGCCGGCGGCGGGGTGAAGGCGCGGGTGAGCAGCCGGCCGAGGACGACGACGAGCACCACGGCGAGACACAGCGCGTACGGAACCCGGGCGTGGAACACGAGCACGAGCAGGGCGTACGCAAGGCCGGCGGCCACCGCGGTGATCGCGAGCCCGCGCAGCACTCCCGGCAACCGCCGCGCCCACCCGTTCACCGGACCACGTCCTGCGCGTCCGCGCCGCTGGTCGAGGCAGACGCGTCGGCGCTGCGGGTCGAGGCGGACACCTCCGAAGCCACGTCGGCAGACACGTCGGCAGCCGGGCCGGCGGCGAGCTCGGCGCGCAGCCGGCCGAGTGCCTCCCGTGCCTGGGTACGCATCGACTCCTCGACCTCGGCCGGTGCGTACCTCGCCTTCCGGTACAGGTCCGCGCATCCGCGCAGCACCGCCGCGCTGACCTGGTGCGCGGCCAGCATCCTGGCCACCAGGTCACCGGGGGTGTCGGCCGGTGCCCGCGGTGTGCCGGCGGCCGCGGCCGCCGCCTCCAGCCGCAGCCAGCAGGCGATCACGGCCCGGCGCGGGTCGGTTCCGTCGTCGTCCAGGTCCTCGATGCCGGCGTCCACCGCGGCCCGCAACCGCTGCCCGGTCTCGTCCTCGACCTCCACCGGCAGGGGGGACACATCCACGTCCTCACGGTCCCGTGGGCGCCGGTGCCGCAGGTAGAGCCGCACGAGGTGGACCACCAGCACGACGAGCGCGGCCAGCAGGAGTACGCCGAACACCGCCGGCACCCACGCCAGCCATCCCGGAACGGACACCGACGGTGGCGCGGTGCTGACCGTCGGCGTCGGCGCCGCGGTCGGCCCGGCCGTCGGCGGCGGTGGAGGAGTCACCACCCGCTGCCCGCGGCCGGGCAGCGGCAGCCCGGTGACCTCCGGACCGGACATCGCGGCCACCACGACCAGCAGGCCGAGCAGCCCGACGACGGCGACCACCGGCAGGACACGGCGTACGATCGCGCCGACGTCGCTCACCACCGATCGCCTCGTCCCTTTCGCGCTGGTCCCTCCGCCGCGCCGGAGCCTGTCACACCGGAGCCTGCCGATCCCCGACCTCGGGGTCCGTCCTGCGTTCAGACCCTAGGGTGTGAACACAGCAGGGACGAGGGGCGCCCGCGTGCGGGGTCCGCCATCGGCCGCCGGGCAGAGCCGACTGGCCGCCCGGTGCCCGCCCGAAGTGGCGGTGCGAGATGCTGGCACTCCCCCGAACCGCAGGAGACGACACGTGATCACGGTCATCGGCGAGGCTCTCATCGACCTGGCGGGCGACGACCAGGGCGTCTTCCACGCCAGGCCCGGCGGCGCGCCGTTCAACGTCGCGGTCGGACTGGCCCGGCTCGGCGTTCCGACGGCCCTGCTGGCCCGGCTGTCGCAGGACTCCTTCGGCGACCGGTTGCGCGCCCACCTCGCCGACAACGGCGTGTCGACGCGGTACGCCGTGTCCGCGAGCGAGCCGACCACGCTCGCGTTCGTGTTCCTGGACCCGCACGGCTCGCCGAGGTTCGAGTTCTACTGCAACGGCACCGCCGACTGGCAGTGGACCGCGCAGGAGCTGCCCGACCCGTTCCCCGACGAGGTGACCGCGGTGCACACCGGTTCGCTGGCCCTCGCACTCGAGCCGGGCGCGAGCGTGCTGGAGAAGCGGCTCGCCCGCGAGCACGACCGCGGCGCGGTGACCATCAGCCTCGACCCCAACGTGCGGCCGCACCTGCAGCCGGACCGGGACGCCGCCCGCTCTCGGGTCGAGGCCCAGCTCGGCTCCGCGCACCTGGTGAAGGTCAGCGCGGACGACCTCGCGTACCTGTATCCCGGCACCGCCCCGGCCGACGTCGTACGCCGGTGGTGCGAACGCGGCCCGGCACTGGTCGTGGTGACCCTGGGCCCGGACGGCGCGTTCGCCGCCGGCCCGGCACAGCCGAGGGTGGACGTCACCGCTCCGGTCGTGTCGGTCGTGGACGCGGTGGGTGCCGGCGACGCGTTCAGCGCGGCACTGCTCGCGGGGCTGTACGACCACGACCTGCTCGCCACTCTTCGCCGGCCGCGGCCGACGCTGCCGGAGGACACCCTGCGCGCCCTGCTGACCCGGGCGGGCACCGCCGCCGCGCTCACCTGCACCCGTCCGGGTGCCGACCCGCCGCGTGCCGACGAACTCGCCGACGTCATTCTCTGAACGTTCGACGGCCGCGACGGACGTCGCGGCCTCCACATCTCGAACGCTGCTTGAGGTCCCGCCACGTTCCCCTCGCTGCCCGAGCTCTCGCGTACGCCATCACATCGATGAACAAGCGTGCCCGATTCGTGACCGTCGACCACCCGTGCGCCGCCTATCGTTCCAACCGGCCTGATCGACAGCGTCGCCCGAAACACCTGCGTCAACACCGGCCTCGACGCATCGACGGCATCGCAAACGCATGGCGCACCATCGGCAGCAACGGCATTTCCACATCGACGGGTGAGCGACGTCTGCGTCCGGCCGAGTGGGCAGTGGCCGCGGACAGGGAGTGGGATGGCAATGCGATACAGGAGGGTGGTGGCGGTCGCCGGGGCACTCGCCCTGGGCCTGACCGCCTGCGGCGGCGGAGCTTCTCCGTCGGAGCGAGCAGCCCAGCAGGACAAGGGAAAGCAGAACGAGTCGCCGGCGACTCCGCGGGGCTCGGGGTTCCAGGTGGTCGAGGACGCCAACGCCAAGGCCCCGGCCAAGGACATCGCCGGCGCGCAGAAGGGCGGCACCGCGACGATCCTCACGGTGCAGGCGCCGGAGACGTTCGACCCGACACGTTCGTACTACATCGACACCCTGTCGGTGGCGCGGCTGACGATGCGCACCCTCACGGCGCTGGAACTCCGGGCGGACGGGAAGTACTACCTGGTCCCGGACCTGGCCACCGACCTGGGCCAGCACAACGCGGACTTCACCGAGTGGACGTTCCACCTCAAGGACGGGCTGAAGTACGAGGACGGCTCCCCGGTCAAGGCCCAGGACGTCGCGTACTCGGTGAAGCGATCCTTCGCCACCGAGGAGCTTCCGGGCGGGCCGACGTACCAGCAGAGCTACTTCCTCGACGGCTCGACCTACAAGGGCCCGTTCAAGTCCAAGGCCAAGGGTGGCGGACTGGACTACCCGGGCGTGTCCACCCCTGACGACAAGACCGTCGTAATGAAGATGGGCAAGCCGTTCCCGGACCTCGCCTACTACGCGACGTTCCCGGTGTTCACGCCGATCCCGCAGGCCAAGGACACCAGGGACGCCTACGGCAACCACCCGTTGGCGACCGGGCCCTACAAGTTCGACACGTACCAGAAGGGCAAGCGCCTGGTCCTGGTCAAGAACGACCAGTGGGATCCCCAGACCGACCCGGTGCGCCACCAGTACGTCGACAAGTACGACTTCAAGTACGGCCAGAACCCGATCAAGCTGCAGGAGCAGCTGATCGCCGACAACGGCCCGGACCAGACCGCGATCACCTACGACGGTGTCGACTCCTCGCTGCTGCCCAAGATCCAGGGCAAGGAGCCGGAGAAGCGGATGATGACCGGTGACGGTACCTGCACCGACTTCATCTACCTGGACACCCGGCGGATCCCGCTCGAGGTACGCAGGGCGCTGATCACGGCGTGGCCGTTCGACTCGCTGCACAAGACCGGCGGCGACAGCCCGTTCACCTACGTTCCGGCGACCACCATCCTTCCCCGCGTCACGCCGGGCTTCGTCAAGTACGACCTGTTCGGCAACGGCGGCAAGGGTGACGGTGACCCGGCCAAGGCCAAGAAGATGCTGGAGAAGGCCGGCAAGCTCGGCTTCGACGTCGTGTGGGCCTACTCCAACGACAACGACATCTCCGCACAGGTCTCCGCTGTCCGGGCGCAGAAGCTGAAGGCGGCGGGCTTCAGGACCACCGCCATTCCGATGCCCCGCGACCAGGTGCGGGCGGAGTTCGAGAACCCGAAGTCGAAGATCAACATCCGGCCGCTGGGCTGGTGCCTGGACTGGCCGTCGGGCACGACGGTGTTCCCGGCCATCTTCGACGGCCGGCTGATCGCCCTCAACCCCAACGCCGCACCGAACAAGTCCTTCCTGAACGCGAAGGACATCAACGCCGAGATCGACCGGATCTCCGGACTGCCGCTGAAGCAACAGCAGGCGGAGTGGCCGAAGCTCGACAAGATGATGATGCAGAAGTACGCCCCCATCATCCCGGTCGACTACAGCAAGACGAACTTCCTGTACGGCTCCAAGCTCGGCGGCGTCGTCCTCGACCCGTTCAGCGGCGGGCCCGACTTCACCAAGCTGTTCGTCAAGCAGTAGCCGCCAAGCAGTAGCCGTCAACCTGCGACTGCACCTCGCAAGGAGCGGTTTCCTCCATGGACGCGGTGGTGGTGAGCGCGCGGGCTCGCCACCACCACGTCGCACGAGCCGGGCAACCACTCGGCCACGTTTCGCAACGAATCCTTGACACGGTGTGGGAGTGGCAAAGCGTTCGCTTCGGTCGGTGCTCGTCCACAGTGCGTCCGGCGTTCGGGGACCGCGTTTTGGTAACGTCCTGCACAGTCATCGCATTGCTGGCATCGTTCTTGTCGAGAACCGGCGCGATCAGAACCGGCGGCGATCGGGGACAGCATGGACTGGAAAGTAGTCGTGGCGATTGTCGTCGCGGGGTTCGTCTGTCTGATGATCCTGTCCATGATCATCGGGGCTGTGCGCAGCACCCGTGGCGGTCTGGACTGGGACCACACCGCCGACAGTGGTTTCCGCCCGTGGGACGAACAGAACCGCGAAGACTGACCCATGCCGGAACCGACCGTCTGCGTCGCCGGGGGTGGGCCCGCCGGAGTGATGCTGGGACTGCTGCTGGCCAGGGCCGGTGTGCGGGTGACTGTGCTGGAGAAGCACGCCGACTTCCTTCGTGACTTCCGCGGCGACACCGTTCACCCGTCGACGCTGGAGGTGCTCGCCGAACTCGGCCTGGCGGATCGCCTGGAGGAGATACCACACCAACGGGTCGTGCGTGCCGGGTTCGAGAGCGGCGGCCGCCGGGTCGACATCCTGGACCTGAGACGCCTGCGGGTGCGCCACCCCTACATCGCGCTCGTGCCGCAGTGGGACTTCCTGGAGCTGCTCGCCGCCGCGGCCTCGGCCTACCCGGAGTTCGAGCTGCGCCGCGAGGCGGAGGCGTACGACCTGGTGGTCGAGCACGGCCGGGTGGTGGGCGTCCGTTTCCGCGACCGAGGCGCCGACGGACGTGGCGACCCCGAAGGCGACCACGTCCTGCGCGCGGCGCTCACTGTCGCCGCCGACGGCCGGCACTCCACGCTGCGGCGGGCGGCGGGCCTCGCCCCCCGCGCGTTCGGCGCACCCATGGACGTGGTGTGGTTCCGGCTGCCCTGGGCCGAGGGCGACTCCGCGGCGCGGGCGCTGACGTTCAGGTTCGGTCCGGGCCGGGCGGCGGTCACCATCCCCAGGCGGACGTACTGGCAGATCGCCTACCTCATCAGCAAGGGCGGCTTCGAGGACCTGCGCGCCCAGGGCATCGACGCGCTGCGCCGCGGCGTGGCGCAGACGGTGCCGTTCCTCGCCGACCGGGTGGGTGAGCTGCGAAGCTTCGACGACACCAGCGTGCTCGAGGTCCGGATGGACCGGCTGCGGCGGTGGTACCGGCCCGGCCTGCTCGCGATCGGCGACGCCGCGCACGCCATGTCGCCGGTGGGTGGGGTGGGCATCAACCTCGCCATCCAGGACGCCGTGGCCGCCGCCAACCTGCTCGTTCCGTCCCTGCGGGCGGCGCAGCGGTCCGGCGTTCCGGTCCCCGACCGCGCGCTGGCCGCCGTCCAGCGCCGCCGGCAGCTGCCGACCGCGGTCACCCAGGCGTTGCAGCGGGCGGTGCAGACGTTCGGGCTCAACCGCGCGCTGCGCTCGGACCACGCGGACGGATCGCCGCCGCGGATCCTGCCGGTCTGGCTGGCGCCGGTGCTGCGCCGGCCGATGAGCCGGTTCGTCGGTCTCGGCGTACGACCAGAACACGTCCGGACCCGGCCGGAGTGACCGGGCGGCGCCCGCCACACCGTCCTGCATCCTCCGTACGCCGTTAGGGTCGGTCCTGCGGATCAGGGCCGACGGCGGGAGGACGCGCATGGGTGAGTTCACGGGCAAGGTGGCCCTGGTCGCGGGCGGCGGCTCCGGCATCGGCCGCGCGGTCACCGAACTCCTCGCCGCCGAAGGTGCCACCGTGGTCGTCGCCACGAACGTCGAGGACCACGTCCGCGCCCTGCGCGAGGAGCTGGCCGGCACACCGGGCGAGGTCAGCGCGTCGGTTGTCGACGTCACCCGCGCCGACGACGTGCGCGGGTTCGTCGACGAGGCGGCCGAGCGGTGCGGCGGGATCGACGTCCTGGTCAACTCCGCTGGTGTGCAGCGGTACGGCACCGTCGAGGAGACCTCGGAGGAACTGTGGGACGAGGTGCTCGCGGTCAACCTCAAGGCGATGTACCTCACCGCGAAGTACGCCGTACCCCACCTGCGTGCCCGTGGTGGCGGGTCCATCGTCAACGTCGCGTCGGTGCAGGCGTACGTCACCCAGGACCGGGTTGCCGCCTACGCCGCGTCCAAGGGCGGCATCCTCGCGCTGACCCGGGCGATGGCCGTCGACCACGCCCGCGACGGCATCCGCGTCAACGCGGTCTGCCCCGGCTCGGTCGACACCCCGATGCTGCGCTGGTCGGCCGACCTGTTCCGCGGGGACCGGGACACCGAGGACGTGCTCGCCGACTGGGGCCGCAGCCACCCGATCGGCCGGATCGCCAAGCCGGCCGAGGTGGCCGAGCTGGTGGCGTTCCTCGCCGGCGACCGGTCGTCGTTCGTCACCGGCGCCGACTACCGCGTCGACGGCGGCCTGCTCGCCATGGCTCCCGTCGTCCTCCCGGGGAAGTAGCCATGCGGATCACCGACCTGCGCGCCACCACCGTGACCGTCCCGCTGGAGGCGCCGCTGCGGCACTCCAACGGCGCGCACTGGGGACGGTTCGTCCGCACGATCGTCGAGGTGGACACCGACGAGGGCATCACCGGCCTGGGCGAGATGGGCGGCGGCGGGCAGGGTGCCGCGCTGGCGTTCGCGGGGCTGCGGCCGTACCTCCTCGGGCACGACCCGTTCGCGCTGGAGGAGCTGCGGTTCAAGATCGCCAACCCCACCGCGTCGCTCTACAACAACCGCACCCAGCTGCTCGCGGCGATCGAGTTCGCCTGCCTGGACATCGTGGGCAAGGCGCTCGGCACACCCGTGTACAACCTGCTCGGCGGCAAGGTGCGCGATCGGGTCCCCTTCGCGAGTTACCTGTTCTTCCGGTACGCCGACGCCCACAGCGGGATCGGTGAGGTGCGTACGCCGGACCAACTGGTCGAGCACGCGCTCGCCCTGAGGGCCGCACACGGCTTCACCACCCACAAGCTGAAGGGCGGCGTCTACCCACCGGCGTACGAGCTGGAGTGTTACCGCGCCCTGGCCGCGGCGCTGCCCGGCGACCGGTTCCGCCACGACCCCAACTGCGCGCTGTCGGTGGAGGAGGCGATCCGGTTCGGCCGGGCGATCGAGGACCTTGACAACGACTACTACGAGGACCCGACCTGGGGATTGAACGGCATGCGCCGGGTGCGCGAGGCGGTCCGCGTTCCGCTGGCCACCAACACCGTCGTGGTCAACCCCGAACAGCTCGCCACCAACCTGCGCGACCCCGCGGTCGACACGATCCTGCTGGACACGACGTTCTGGGGCGGGATCCGGGCGTGCGTGAAGGCGGCGAACGTGTGCGAGACGTTCCAGCAGTCGGTGGCCGTGCACTCCTCCGGCGAGCTCGGCATCCAGCTGGCGACGATGCTGCACCTCGGCGCCGTACTCCCGGCGCTGACGCTGGCCGCCGACGCCCACTACCACCACCTCACCGACGACGTGCTGGCCGGCGGGAAGCTGCCGTACGCCGACGGCGCGATCGCGGTGCCGGACGGGCCGGGGCTCGGCGTCACCCTCGACCGCGACCGGCTGGAGCGCTACGCCGAGCTGTACCGCGAGCTCGGCGACTACCCCTACGACCGGGACCCCGGCCGGCCGGACTGGTACCCGCTGGTGCCCAACGACCGCTGGGCAGACCCCCGCCGGTAGGCGCTGCCCCGCACGGGCCCGGCGCCACGCCGAGGTCCGATTCCCGCTAGCCCAGGGCCGGCTTCCGTGCCAGTGTCGTACCCGTGATGCCGTCCTTCGAGCAGTGCTACCGAGCCGTGGAGTCGCGCGATCCCCGCTTCGACGGCTGGATCTACATCGCCGTCACCTCCACCGGCATCTACTGCCGCCCGAGTTGCCCCGCGACCACCCCGAAACGGCAGAACGCGCGGTTCTTCCCGACCGCCGCGGCCGCCCAGGACGCGGGGTTCCGCGCCTGCCGGCGGTGCCGCCCCGACGCCGTGCCGGGTTCGCCGGAGTGGGACCTGCGGGCCGACGTCGCCGCCCGGGCCATGCGGCTCGTCGACGACGGGCTGGTCGAGCGCGAGGGAGTCGCCAGCCTGGCCGCCCGGCTCGGCTACACCACCCGCCACCTCGGCCGGCTGCTGTCCGCCGAGCTCGGAGCCGGCCCGCTCGCGCTGGCCCGCGCCCGCCGGGCCCACACCGCCCGGCTGCTGCTGGAGACCACCGACCTGCCGATCACCGATGTCGCGTTCGCCGCGGGGTTCGGCAGCGTGCGCCAGTTCAACGACACGATCCGCGCGGTGTTCGCGGCCACGCCCGGCGACGTCCGGCGGGCCGGCCGGCGGCAGGAGCCGACCAACGGCGCGGTCACGCTGCGGCTTCCCTACCGCCCGCCGTACGACGCCGAGGCCGGCCGGCGCTACCTCGCCGACCGGCTCGTCCCCGGCCTGGAGGAACTCGACGGCACCACCTACCGCCGGGCGGTGCGCCTGCACCACGGCACGGGAGTTCTGTCGCTCACTCCCGCCGACGGCTACGTCCGCTGCGAGCTCCACCTGGAGGATCTGCGCGACCTCGGCCCGGCCGCGGCCCGGTGCCGCCGGCTGCTGCACCTGGACGCCGACCCGGCAGGGATCAGCGACGCGCTCGGCGCCGACCCGCTGATCGGCCCGCTGGTCCGCGCCCGCCCGGGGCTGCGGGTGCCGGGCAGCGTGGACGCGTTCGAGACCGCTGTCCGCGCGATCGTCGGCCAGCAGGTGTCGGTGGCGGCGGCCCGGACGGTCGTCGGCCGGATGGTCTCGGCGTACGCGGACCCACTGCCCCACCCCGTCGGGACGCTGACCCACAGCTTCCCCGCACCCGCAGCCCTGGCGGAGGCGGGCACCCTGCCGATGCCGGCCGCCCGAACCCGCACCGTCACCGCGCTGGCCCGCGCGGTCGCGGGCGGCGACCTCGACCTCGCGCCGGGCGCGGACCGGGCCGAGGTGGAGGCCGGGCTCCTCGCGCTGCCGGGGGTGGGACCCTGGACCGCGGCGTACGTCGCGCTGCGCGGGCTCGGCGACCCGGACGCGTTCCCCGGGACCGACCTCGGCATCCGCCGATCACTGGTCGCCCTCGGCGTACCCGACCGGCCGGCCGAGATCGCCGCCGTCGCCGACCGCTGGCGGCCGCTGCGCAGTTATGCCGCACAGCACCTGTGGACCGTCGTCCCGGCGGCCATGCGTACGGAAGGACAGGCCGCATGACCTCCCACACCTGCACGATCGACTCCCCCGTCGGCGCGCTCACCCTCCGCTCGAACGGCACCCACCTGACCCAGCTGCACTTCACCGGCGACGCACCCCTGGACCGGGGCGACCTGGACGACGACCCGGTGCTGGCCGCCGCGGTCGAGCAGCTGACCGCCTACTTCGCGGGCGAACGCACCGACTTCGACCTGCCGCTGGAGCCGGGCGGTACGGCGTTCCAGCGCCGGGTGTGGGCCGCGCTGAGGGAGATCCCGTTCGCCGAGACCGAGACGTACGGCGAGCTGGCCCGGCGGATCGGCTCGCCCACCGCGTCCCGCGCGGTCGGTGCGGCGAACGGGCAGAACCCCATCGCCATCGTCGTGCCCTGCCACCGCGTGGTGGGCGCCAACGGCAAGCTCGTCGGGTTCGGCGGCGGGGTCGACCGCAAGGTCGTCCTGCTGGAGCGGGAGGCGAAGGTCCGCCTCGAACGCGACTTCGGCTGATCGGCGACTTCCCGGGACGAGCGTCCGCACATCGCAGGCCCACCGGCGGCGTTCACGGGCCGACCGGCCGGACCGATGACTGATACGGGCAGGACACCGTGGCCGAACCCAGCCAGGTTCCCGAAGCCGGGCGTGAGCGCGGGCCCCTCGTGCCAGAGTGAATTCTCATGCGGGTGGTGGTGATCGGCGGGGGCATCGTCGGGGCGAGTGCGGCGTACCACCTTGCCGACCGCGACGTCGAGGTCGTCCTGGTCGACCGGGCCGACCCCGGGCGGGCCACCGACGCCGGCGCCGGAATCGTCGCACCCTGGCTGTCGCGGTCGACCGCCGATCCGGACGCCTTCCGGCTGTACGTCGCCGGCGCCTGCTACTACCCCGAGGTCCTCGCCCGGCTGGCCGACGACGGCGAAACCGACACCGGCTACGCACCGGTCGGTGGCGTGCAGGTCGACGCCGACGAGGACAACCTGGCCGCGACGTACGAACTCACCCGCGAGCGCGCCGCGACGATCCCCCAGGTGGGAACGGTCAGCCGGTTGTCGCCCGCCGAGGTGCGCAGGTTGTTTCCCCCGCTGCACCCGGACCTGGCGGCGGTTCACGTGAGCGGCGGCGGCCGGGTCGACGGCGCCCGGATGCGCGACGCGCTGACCCGCGCGGGCGCCCGCCGTGGCGTGCGGTTCGTCACCGGGTCGGCCCGGCTGCTGCTGGTCGACGGGCGGGTCGGCGGCGTGCACCTGGGCAACGGCGCAGGTGAGGACGGCGGCAACGGCAAGGCCGGCACGATCATCGGCTCCGACGCGGTGGTGGTCGCCGGGGGCGCCTGGTGCGGCGAACTCCTCGAACCGGCGGGCGTCAAGCTCGCCCTGGCACCGCAGAAGGGCCAGATCGTCCACCTGTTGCTGACCGGCGCCGACACGTCCGCGTGGCCGGTCGTGCAGCCGCCCGGCGGGCACTACCTGCTGGCGTTCCCGGACGGTCGGGTGGTGGTCGGCGCGACCCGGGAGACGGGTTCGGGCTACGACCACCGGGTCACCGCCGCGGGCATGCACGAGGTGCTGAACTCCGCGCTGACGGTCGCGCCCGGCCTCGCCGACGCGCGCGTGCTGGAGACCCGGGTCGGGTTCCGGCCCAGCAGCGAGGACGGACTGCCGTTGCTCGGGTGCGTCCCCGGGATCGAGGGACTGGTGCTGGCCACCGGCCTCGGCGCCACCGGACTGACCGCGGGCCCCTACACCGGTGCGGTCGCCGCCGCGCTCGCGGTCGGCGAGCATCCGGGCATCGACCTGACGGCGTACGATCCACTGCGCCGGTGACCACCCGACCACGATGTGGCACACGGATCGGCACTGTCAGCGACTACCGATAGGTTCGAGCACGGTTCGCCCCACCTCGACAGCGCAGTCACTTCGGAGGTAATCGTGGACGGCATCCGCAGGTTCTACATCGGCTCGTTCACCAAGGACGCGGGCGGGGAGGGCACCGGCATCAGCCTGGCCCACCAGGACGTGTCGACCGGTGCGCTCAGTCTCGTCGACGTGGTGGCACAGACGACGTCTCCGGCCTTCCTGGCCTGGCATCCCGACGGCACCCGTCTCTACGCGGTGAACGAACGCGGCGACGCCTCCGTCACCGCCTACGCCGTCCGCGCGGACGGCGGCCTGCGTGAGCTCAACACCGAGCCCACCGGCGGCAACGGCGCGTGTCACCTGACCGTGCACCCGTCCGGCCGGTTCCTGCTCACCGCCAACTACGGCAGCGGCCACCTGTCGGTGCACCCGATCCGGCCCGACGGCTCACTCGCCGAACGCTCCGACCTGATCCAGCACGAGGGGTCCGGCCCGCGCACCGACCGGCAGGAGGGCCCGCACGCCCACCACATCCGGGTCGACCCGAGCGGCGGGCACGTGCTGGCCGTCGACCTCGGCTTGGACGCCGTGCTGACCTACACCCTCGACCTCGACGCCGGGACGCTCGCGCCCGGACCGGTGGCCGACACCGCACCCGGGGCGGGGCCGCGGCACCTCGCGTTCGGTCCCGACAACCTCGTGCACGTGGCCGGTGAGCTGGACTCCACCGTCACGACGTACGTCCTCGACCCGGCGACCGGCGCGCTCACCCACCAGGGTGTGGCGCCGTCGACCTTCGCCTCGGCGCCGGACGACAACTACCCCTCCGAGATCGGGATCAGCGACGACGGGCGCATGCTCTACGTCGCCAACCGCGGGCTGGACGTCATCGGCGCACTGTCGGTGCAGGGTGGCCGGGTCAAGCCGGTCGCCGACGTGCCGACCGGAGGGGCATGGCCGCGGCACCTGATGGTGGCCGGGCAGCACCTCTATGTCGCCAACGAGCGCTCCCACCAGGTCACGCACTTCGTCCTGGACCCGGCGACCGGGGTGCCGGAGCAGGCCGACGACGTGCTGGAGATTCCCAGCCCCGCCTGCGTCCTGCCCGCCCCGCAGTAGGCCGGTCAGCCGGCCACGCCGGACGGGAAGACGAGCACCTTGCTGGAGCCGTCCTTGCCCTCGGCCAGCGCCCGGAACGCCGACGGCGCGTCGGCCAGGCTGACCCGGCCCTCGACCAGGCGGGCCAGCTCGGCCGGCCCGTCGGCGACCCAGGCGGCCGTGCTGGTGAAGTCCTCGCGGGTGTAGCAGTAGCTGCCCACCACCGTGCGCTCGGCGATGCTCACCGCGTACGCCGACAGGGTGACCTGCGGCTCGTGCATGCCCACCAGCACCACCCGCTCGCCCTCGCCGGCCACCGTCAGCGCGTCACCCAGCGACCGCGACGAGCCCACCGCGTCCACGACCAGGGTGGGGTCGGCGACGCCGGCCTCGGCGAGGGTGTCCGCCAGCGGCGCGGCCGCCGGGTCCACCGCCGTCAGCCCGATGTCGGCGAGCAGCGCCCGGCGTCCGGGGTGCGGCTCGGACACGGTGATCCGGCCGGCGCCCAGCCGCCGGGCGGCCAGCGCGCAGGCCTGCCCGATCGGGCCGCCGCCGACCACCAGCACGTTGTCGTCGGGTCCGCAGCTGCCGCGGACCATCGCGTGGTAGCCGACCGTGAGCGGCTCCACCAGCGCGCCGTACTCCTCCGGCATGCTCGCAGGGAGCGCGACGGCGTTCGCTGCCGGCACCACCATCAGTTCGGCGAACGCCGCGCTGATCGCGGGCGCCACCCCGATGATCTGTTTGGTCGGGCAGCGGTGGTCCTGCCCGGCTCGGCAGGCGTCGCAGGTGCCGCAGGCGAGCACCGGGTGCACGGTCACCAGCGCACCCTCGGTCAGCCGCGCCGACGCCGGCACGTCGGGACCGACGGAGACCACCCGGCCCACCGTCTCGTGTCCCATCACCTGGCCGGGGAACCGCCGGCCGTTCTCACCGGTGTAGCCGTGCAGGTCCGACCCGCAGATGCCGGTGGACACCACACCGACCACGACCTCGCCCGGACCCGCCACCGGGTCGGGCCGCTCCTCGACCGCGAGGTCCCACGGACCACGAAAAACGAGTGCACGCACCGGACGCCTCCCCACGTTGAACGATCCCCGCACCATACTCAGGCACCCGCGGCGACGGCACCGCCGCGTCAGCCGGCTGACACCTCCCACCGGGCAGGCGTCCTGAACCGGTCGGCACGATCGACACCGGCCGGCCGGCTTCCTCCGAATCAGGCCGCCAGCAGGGCGGACCAGCGGTCGTGGTCGCGGGGCTCGTAGGTACGCAGGTCCTGGGTGCGGCGTACGACGTCCCTGGCCTCGGCCCGGTCGACGAGCACACCGTGCGCGCGGGCCTGGACGAGCAGGTTGCCCAGCGCCGTCGCCTCCACCGGACCGGCGACCACGGGAAGGCCGCAGGCGTCCGCGGTGAGCTGGCAGAGCAGGGAGTTCTGCGCGCCGCCGCCGACGACGTGCACCACGTCCACCCGCCGCCCGGACAGCCGCTGGGCGGCCGCGACGTTGCGGGCGTGTGCCAGTGCCAGGCTGTCCAGGACGCACCGGGTGACCTGGGCGGGCGTGGCCGGCTCGGGCTGCCCGGTGTCGCGGCAGTGGGCCCGGATCCGATCCGGCATGTCACCGGGTGCGAGGAAGTCCGGCGACTCCGCGTCCACCACGCTGCGCAGCGGCGGTTCGTTCTCGGCGTCGGCGAGCAGCCGCGCCAGGCCCTCCGGCCGGCCCTCCGCCCGCCAGGTGCGCATGCTCTCCTGCAGCAGCCACAGCCCCATCACGTTGCGCAGGTAGCGGATCGTCCCGTCGACGCCGACCTCGTTGGTGAAGTTGGCCTCCAGGCTCGCCGCCGACAGCACCGGCGAGCTCAGCTCCAGTCCCACCAGCGACCAGGTGCCGCAGGAGACGTAGGCGAAGTGGCCGTCGTGCGCCGGGACGGCGGCGACCGCCGACGCGGTGTCGTGCGAGCCCACCGTGGTGACCCACAGGTCGCCGGAGACGCCCAGCGGACCGCGCAGCGGCGACCGGATCCGCCCGAGCAGGTCGCCGGGGTCGCGCAGCGGCGGCAGCAGCCGGCGGGGCAGGCCGAGCCGGCGGACGAGGTCGTCGGACCACGTCCGCGCTCGTACGTCGTACAGCTGGGTGGTGGAGACGTTCGTGCGCTCGGCGCCGATCCGTCCGGTGAGCCGGTGACAGAGCAGGTCCGGCACCAGCAGCATCATGCGGGCCTTCCGCAGCGTCGCGGGATCCTCGGCCAGCAGCTGGTAGGCGGTGTTGAACCCCATGAACTGCACGCCGGTGGTGGCGTAGAGCGTGCGGTCGCCGACGTCGGCGCGTACCCGCTCCATGATCCCGTCGGTACGCGAGTCGCGGTAGTGGACCGGCGGTGCGAGCAGCCGGCCGGCCTCGTCGAGCAGGCCGTAGTCGACACCCCAGGAGTCGACACCGACCGACGTGACGCCCCGCTCGGCCGCCTCGCGAACCCCGGCGAGGACCCCGCGCCACAACGAGGGCAGGTCCCATGACAACCTGCCGTTGACATGGACGGGTTCGTTGGGAAACCGGTGGACGATCTCGGTGTCGAGGTGGTCCGGGCCCACCGTGCCGACCACCACCCGGCCGCTGGACGCGCCCAGGTCGACCGCGGCGGCCCGAAGTGTCACGTCGTCGCTCATCGCCGAGCCCCTTCTGTCAGCGCAGGAAGGCCGCGGCCACGCCGCTGTCCACCGGAATGTGCAGGCCGGTGGTCTGAGCCAGATCGCCGGAGGTGAGTGCGACCACCGCGGCGGCGACGTGCCCGGGCAGCACCTCCTTCTTCAGCAGCGTGCGCTGGGCGTAGTACTCGCCGAGCTTCTCCTCCGGTACGCCGTACACCGCGGCCCGTTGGGCACCCCACCCGGAGGCGAAGATGCCCGAGCCGCGCACCACCCCGTCGGGGTTGATGCCGTTGACCCGGATGCCGTGCTCGCCGAGCTCTGCCGCGAGCAGCCGCACCTGGTGGGCCTGGTCGGCCTTGGCGGCGCCGTAGGCGACGTTGTTGGGGCCGGCGAAGACGCCGTTCTTGCTGGAGATGTAGATGATGTCGCCGCCGAGCCCCTGCGCGACCATCGCCGCCGCGGCCGACCGGGAAACCAGGAACGACCCGCGGGCCATCACCCGGTGCTGCAGGTCCCAGTCGGCGGTGGTGGTCTCCAGCAGCGGCTTGGAGATCGACAGTCCGGCGTTGTTGACCACTAAGTCCACGCCGCCGAACGCGAGTGCCGCCTCGTCAAGTGCTGCTTGCACCTGCTCCTCGTCGGTGACGTCCACGGTCACGGGTACGGCCACGTCGGTGCTGCCGATGCCCGCGGCGACCTCCGCGGCCGCCTCGGTGTTCAGGTCGGCGACCACGACACACGCCCCCTCGGCGGCGAGGCGTTCGGCGATGGCCCGCCCGATGCCCGACCCCGCGCCGGTGACGAACGCGACCCGGGTGGCCAGCGGCTTGGGCTTGGGCATCCGGGCCAGCTTGGCCTCCTCCAGCGCCCAGTACTCGATCCGGAACTTCTCGCGTTCCTCGATCGGGCGGTAGGTGGAGATCGCCTCCGCGCCGCGCATGACGTTGATGGCGTTGACGTAGAACTCACCCGCCACCCGGGCGGTCTGCTTGTCCTTGCCGAAGCTGAACATCCCGACACCGGGCACGAGGACGATCGCCGGATCGGCACCGCGCATGGCCGGCGTGTCGTCGTCGGCGTACCGCTCGTAGTAGGCGCGGTAGTCGTCCCGGTAGGCCGCGTGCAGCGCACGCAGCCGCTCCTCCACCTCCGCCAGCGGCGCGGTGGCCGGCAGGTCGAGCACCAGCGGACGCACCTTCGTCCGCAGAAAGTGGTCGGGGCAGGAGGTGCCGAGCGCGGCCAGGCGCGGGTGGTGCTCGCGGGCCACGAAGTCCAGCACCGCCTCGCTGTCGGTGTAGTGGCCGACCTGCGGGCGATCGGTCGAGGCGAGGCCACGGATCAGCGGCGCGAGTGCCGCGGCGCGCGCCCGGCGCTCCTGCGGCGGCAGCGGCTCGTACCCCGCCACCACCGCGCCGAACGGGTCCGGCTTTCCGTTGCGTTCGATGTACGCCTGGCAGGCCTGGATGATCTCCAGCGAGTGTTCCTCGCACTCCTGCGACGTCGCACCCCACGCGGTGATGCCGTGCCCGCCGAGCACCACCCCGATCGCCTCGGGATGCTCGGCGTGGATCCGGGCGATGTCCAGCCCCAGCTGGAATCCCGGCCGCCGCCACGGCACCCACGCCACCCGCTCGCCGAAGCACTCCTTGGTGAGCGCCTCCCCGTCGGCCGCGGCAGCGAACGCGATCCCGGCGTCGGGATGCAGGTGGTCCACGTGCGGCGCGTCCACCAGCCCGTGCATCGCGGTGTCGATCGACGGAGCCGCTCCGCCCTTGCCGTGCAGGCAGAAGTCGAACGCGGCCACCATCTCGTCCTCGCGTTCGACACCGGGGTAGACGTCGACCAGCGCCCGCATCCGGTCCAGCCGCAGCACGGCCAGCCCGGCCTCGGTGAGCGTGCCGAGGTCGCCGCCGGACCCCTTCACCCACAGCAGTTCGACGTCGGCCCCGGTCACCGGGTCGGGCTCGGCACCCTTGCAGGAGGCGTTGCCGCCGGCGTAGTTGGTGAACGTCGGGTCGGCGCCGAGCCGGTGGCTGCGCTCGATCAGCCGGGCGACCTCAGGGTGCATGCTGGCTTCTCCTCAACCTCTGTGGGTGTGCACTGGTCGCGACCGTCGAGGTCACGCAGCCGTGGTGGTCTACGCGCCCCAGCCGGCGGCCTGTCCACCGCGGCGTTCCTCCCGTACCCGCTCGGCGTGGCCGCTTCGACGGTAGGCGGCGATCGGGTCGGGGTCGATGCCGAGGTCCTCGCGCACCTCCGCGAGCAGCGGGCGGACGTCGTTGTTGTAGGCGTCCATCACCACGGCGTTCGCGCCGAGCACGTCACCCTCGCGCTGCGCGGCGGCGAGCGCGTCGGCGTCCACCAGCAGTGCCTTGGCGGTGGCCTCCTGGACGTTCATGATCGACCGGACCATCGCCGGCACCTTCGGCTCGAGGTTGTGGCACTGGTCGAGCATGAACGCGATGTTGGCCGACTCCTCCAGCGCACCGGCCTGCACGATCTCGAGCATGATGCGGAACAGCTGGAACGGGTCCGCGGCGCCGACCATCAGGTCGTCGTCGGCGTAGAACCTGCTGTTGAAGTGGAAGCCGCCGAGCTTTCCCTGCCGGAGCAGGAACGCCACGATGAACTCGATGTTCGTGCCCGGTGCGTGGTGGCCGGTGTCGACCAGCACCTGTGCCCGCTCGCCGAGGGTGACGCAGTGCGCGTACGACGTGCCCCAGTCGGGGATGTCGGTGGCGTAGAACGCCGGCTCGAAGAACTTGTACTCCACCAGCATCCGCTGGTCCGCACCCAACCGGTCGTACGCGGCCGACAGCGCCTCGGCGAGCCGGTCCTGACGGGCACGCAGCGAGTCCTGACCGGGGTAGTTGATCCCGTCGGCGAACCACAGGCTGAGGATCGAGGAGCCGGTGGCGTCCATGATGTCGACGCACTCCAGCAGGTGCGCGAGCGCCTTCCTGCGTACGGCCGGGTCGGGGTTGCAGACGCTGCCGAGCCGGTAGTCGTCGTCCTGGAAGACGTTCGGGTTGATCGCGCCGAGCCGGATGCCGGCGTTCTTCGCGTGCGCGGCGAGGTCGGCGTAGTCGTCCACCTTGTCCCACGGGATGTGCAGCGCCACGCTCGGCGCGACCCCGGTGAGCTTGTGGACCAGCGCGGCGTCGTCGACCTTCTCGTAGGCGTTGCGCGGAATGCCTTCCTGCGCGAACACCTTGAACCTGGTGCCGGAGTTTCCGTACGCCCAGGACGGTGTCTCGATCTGCTGCGCGCGCAGGGCGGACTTGACAGTCTCGATAGTGGTGGCGGCCATGCCCTTCATCTCCCGTCCAGCCGGCTCAGTCGAGGTGGAAGACCTCGGTGAGCGGTCGCATGTCGGTGTCGGCGCTGCCCGACTCCAGGTCCTCGAAGAAGTCCGCCATCTCACTTTGCCAACGGCGGTTGATCTCCCGCTCCGCCATGCCCGCCTTGGCCGCCTCGAAGTCCTCGGTCTCGAGATAGCCGACCAGCAGCCCGTCGTCGGTCAGGAAGAGTGAGTAGTTGTGCCATCCGGTCTCCCGCAGCGCCTGCTGCATCTCCGGCCAGACGGCGCGGTGGCGTTCTCGGTACTCGTCCAGGCGATCAGGCCTGACCCGCAGCAGAAAGCACACCCGTCGCACGGCACCGCCTCTCGTAGGAACTGCCCGTCGAATCCTGCGGTCGTTCGCCTGCTCGGAAAGCTTTCTACTGAATCGTTTCACGGGATGGTAGGGACCTGTCGGGAACGCGGTCAACGACCGGGTCCCGGGCCGGACAGGCCGGTTCCGGAACGCAGGGAACGGACTCGCCCGGCCGGCCGCCGGCTCCCGGTCGCGGCCCGTCGCGAGTCCACTGCGGTCCGCTGCCGGGCAGCCCACCAACCGTGTACGCGCGGTCGCCGAACTGGACGTACGTGCTCCGACCGGTGAGCTAGTGCGCAGGAAAACGCACTCACCTGGCACCATCGGGAGCGGACGACCTACAAACTGTGGGCGGCGCGGCGCGGATGCCGAGCAGCCCCACCCGTGACACCTGGGAGCACATGGTGACCGAGGAAACCCTTCCCACGACCGGGCAGCCGGTGACGATCGCCATCCTGGGTGCCGGCAACCGCGGCTCGGTCTACTCCAGGTGGGCGGCGGCGCACCCCGACCGGGCCAGGGTGGTGGCGGTCGCCGAGCCGCGTGACTACCAGCGCAAGACCCTCGCCGAACTCCACGGCGTACCCCCCGAGCGCACCTTCTCCTCCTGGGCCGACCTGCTGGCCGCCGGCAAGGCCGGCAAGCTCGCCGACGCGGCCGTCGTGGCCACCCAGGACAACGACCACGTGGAGCCCGCCACCCGGCTCGCCGAGCAGGGCTACCACCTGCTGGTGGAGAAGCCGATGGCGCCGACCGAGGAGGGCTGCCGGGCGCTGCTGGACGCGGTCCAGCGCACCGGCGTGATGCTCGCCGTCTGCCACGTGCTCCGCTACACGCCGTACACCCAGCTGCTCAAGGACGTGCTGGACTCCGGCCGGATCGGCGAGATCATGAGCATCCAGCACCTGGAGCCGGTGGGCTACTGGCACCAGGCGCACTCCTACGTACGCGGCAACTGGCGGCGCGAGGACGAGTCGTCGTCGATGCTGCTGGCGAAGTCCTGCCACGACATCGACTGGATCCGCTACGTCGTCGGCGCCCCGATCGAGAAGGTGTCGAGCTTCGGCCGGCTGTCGTACTTCAAGCGGCAGAACCAGCCCGCCGGCGCCTCCGACCGCTGCCTGGACTGCGCGGTGGAGCCCACCTGCGCCTACTCCGCGAAGAAGCTGTACCTCGGCATGATCAAGCGGGGCGAGACCGGCTGGCCGCTGCACACCGTCACCAACGACATCACCGAGGAGGGCGTCACCAAGGCGCTCGCGGAGGGCCCGTACGGCCGGTGCGTGTGGGCCTGCGACAACGACGTGGTCGACCACCAGGTGGTCTCGATGGAGTTCGCGGGCGGTGCCACCGGGACGTTCACGATGGTCGGGTTCGCCGAGAAGGGCCACCGGCGTACGCAGATCTTCGGCACCCAGGGCACCGTCGACTGCGACGGCGAGCACGTGACGGTGTTCGACTTCCTCACCGACCGGACCGAGGTGCTGTCGGTGCCCGCGACCGGGCACGACGCGGGCTCGGGCCACGGCGGCGGCGACGCAGGCCTGATGGACTCCTTCACCGCCGCGCTGGCCGCGGGCGACCCGTCGCTGATCAAGTCCGGTGGCCTGGAGTCGCTGGAGACCCACCTCGCGGTCTTCGCCGCCGAGCGGGCCCGGCACACCGGCTCGGTCGCCTCGGTGAACGTCCCGGCCGCCCGCGGCTGAGGTTCGTCTCAGGCGGGTTCGGGACGAGTCTCGACCAGCACCAATGCGGCTACTACAGTCCGGCGGCATGAAGCCTGCTGATCTTGGCCTGCTGCGGACCCCTGGTACGCCCACCCTCTCCCCGGACGGGCGCACCGCCGTCGTGGCCGTCACCCGGCTCGACCTGGAAGCCGACGCCTACCGCGCCCAGCTGTGGACCGTGCCGACCGACGGCGCCGAACCCGCCCGGCCGCTCACCCACGGCTGGAGCGACCAGGCGCCGGCGTTCTCCCCGGACGGGCGGTGGCTGGCGTTCCTGCGCGCGGCCGGCAAGAACGGCAAGGACGCCAGGCCGCAGCTGTACGTCCTGCCCACCGACGGCGGCGACGCGCGGCAGGTCACCACGGTCGACCACCACCCGCTCGGCGCCGGCGCCCCGGTCTGGAGCCCGGACTCCACCCGGATCGCCTACGTCGCCAGGGTTCCCGACGAGGGCCGGTACGGCACCCGGGAGGACGTCGCGCCAGAGCAGGAGCCACCGCGCCGGATCACCAGCCTGCGGTACCGCCTGGACGGCGTGGGGTTCACCCTCGACCGGCGCCCGCACGTCTTCGTGGTCGACCCGTTCCACGCCGAGCCGGCGCCACTGCAGGTGACCTCGGGCGACTTCGACCACGCCGACGTCGCGTGGAGCCCCGGCTCGGACCTGCTGGCGTTCACCAGTGCCCGCCACGCCGGCCGGGACCGCGACCTGCGCAGCGACGTGTTCGTGTGTACGCCGGACGGCAAGGACCCGCGCCAGGTCACCGACACCACGCTCAGCGTGAGCCAGCCGGCGTTCGGGCCGGACGGGCGGACGGTGTACTTCCTCGGCAGCGAGGTCGGCTCGGGCGGGCTGGACTTCGTGGCCCGCCACACCGGCCTGTACGCCGTACCCACCGTGCTCGCCGGCACCGCCGAGGGCGCGCCGCGGCGGCTCACCCCGGCCGAGACCCACAACCACGGTGACAGCACCGGCCGTACGGTCGTCACCGCGGACGGCGTGTTGTTCGGCAACGAGAACCGCGGCGCGGTCGACCTGGCAGTGGTGCCGTTCGACGGCGGGGAGCCCCGGACGATCCTGTCCGGGCAGCGACAGGCCGTCGGCTTCGACGCGGCCGCCGGCGTGGTGGTGGCCACCGTCACCACGGGCGACAGCGCCGGGGAGCTCGTGGCGGTCCGCGACGGCACCGAGCGGATCCTCACCGCCTTCGGGTCGGAGCTGGCGAGGACCGGCCGGGTGCGCGTTCCGGAGGAGCTCGACGCCACCGCGCCGGACGGCTATCCCGTGCACGGCTGGCTCGTCCGGCCGGAGGGCCCAGGCCCGCACCCGGTCCTGCTGCTGATCCACGGCGGCCCGTTCGCGCAGTACGGCTGGACCCTGCTGGACGAGGCCCAGGTCTACGCCGGTGCGGGCTATGCGGTGGTGATGGGCAACCCGCGGGGGTCCTCCGGCTACGGGCAGGCACACGGAGCCGCCATCCGATACGACGTCGGCGAGCGCTCCGCGACCGACCTGCACGCCCTCCTGGACCACGCCCTGGCCACCCACCCGGACCTGGACGCGGATCGGACGGGAGTGATGGGCGGGTCGCACGGTGGCTTCATGACCACCTGGCTGGCCGGGCACTCCGACCGGTTCCGGGCGGCGATCAGCGAACGCGCCGTGAACGCACCCGACAGCTTCACCGGCTCCAGCGACATCGGGTGGTACTTCGCCGACGGCTACTACGGCGACGCCGACCGGCGCGCCCGGCTCTCCCCGCTGGCAGCGGCCGGCGACATCGACATCCCGATGCTGATCATCCACTCCGAACACGACTGGCGGTGTCCGGTCGAGCAGGCACAGCGACTGTTCGTGGCGCTGAAGCTGCGGGGCGTGGAGACGGAGCTGCTGTTGTTCCCCGGCGAGGGGCACGAACTGTCCCGGTCGGGCCTGCCCAGCCACCGGATCGCCCGCTTCGACGCGATCCTGGACTGGTGGGAACGCCACCTCCGGACCAGCTAGGGCGCGTGCATTGCCCGCCTGTGGAACACGCGCTGGTCCTGGCGGTGGGCATCTGCGAGGATCGCGTTTACAGCGATGTAATGATCGTCGCCGACGACGCTGACGATTGACCGACGCCGACCGATCGCTGACCGAGCACCACCCCCGTATCGCCCCGACGCAGGAGCCCCCGTGCCCGAGGAGCCCACCACCATGACCTCGACCGCGACCTCGAACTCCACCGATCAGCCCCGCCCGGAATACCCGCGACCGCAGTTCGTCCGTCCCGACTGGCTCAACCTCAACGGACGTTGGCAGTTCGAGATCGACCGGGGCGACTCAGGCCTCGAGCGCGGTCTGGTCGACCGCGACCTGGGCGGTGAGATCCTGGTGCCGTTCTGCCCGGAGTCGGAGCTGTCCGGGATCGGCGACGTCGACTTCATGGAGGCGGTCTGGTACCGCCGTATGTTCGCGGTCCCCGAGCAGTGGGGCGGACGGAACGTGCTGGTCCACTTCCAGGCCGTCGACCACGACACCACGGTGTGGGCGGACGGCGTCGAGGTGGCCAGGCACCGCGGCGGGTCGACGCCCTTCAGCGCCGACCTCGGCGACGTCGCCGGCCGGGAGGTGACGCTCGTCGTCCGCGCCCGCGACCACCGGGCGGGGCCGCAGGCCCGCGGCAAGCAGTCCGACCAGTACGGCAACCACGACTGCCACTACACGCGGACCACCGGCATCTGGCAGACGGTGTGGCTGGAGCCGGTCCCGACCTCGCACCTGAACCGGCCGCGGATCACGCCCGACGTCGCCGGCAGCGCCTTCCACGTGGAGGTTCCGCTGGCCGGCCCGCGTCGCGGGCTCACCGTCAGGGCGACCTTGTCCGACGACGCCGGCGTGGTGGCCACCGCGCAGGTGCGTGCCGACCTCGACCTCGCCGTACGCCTCACCCTCGCGGTGCCCGAGGACCGCCGACAGCTGTGGTCGGTGGGCGCGGGTCACCTGTACGACCTGACGTTCGAGCTCGTCGACGCCGCCGGCACCGTGGTCGACCAGGCCACGAGCTACGCCGGGCTGCGGTCGGTCACCATCGACGGCAAGGCCGTGTTGCTGAACGGCGAACCCGTCTTCCAGCGGCTCGTCCTCGACCAGGGCTACTACGCCGACGGCCTCCTCACCGCGCCCGACGACGCCGCCCTCGTCGCCGACATCGAGCTCTCCGTCGCCGCCGGGTTCAACGGCGCCCGCCTGCACCAGAAGGTGTTCGAGGAGCGCTTCCTCTACCACGCCGACCGGCTCGGCTACCTCGTCTGGGGCGAGTTCCCCGACTGGGGCTGCAACGTGGGACGTGACGGCGACAACCAGCAGCCGACCGCGACGTACATCACGCAGTGGCTGGAGGCGGTCGAGCGCGACTACTCCCACCCCTCGATCGTCGGCTGGTGCCCGCTGAACGAGACCTGGCAGCGCCTGCACGACCGGATCACCGTGCTCGACGACGTGATGCGCGGGATGTTCCTCGCCACCAAGGCCGCCGACCAGTCCCGGCCGGTGCTGGACACCTCCGGCTACTCCCACCGGGTGCCCGAGACCGACATCTACGACTCGCACAACTACGAACAGAACCCGGAGAAGTTCGCCGAGGCGATGAAGGGCCTCGCGGACGGCAAGCCGTACGTCAACGACGGCGGCACCGACAAGCCGTTCTCGATCGCGTACTCCGGACAGCCCTACTTCTGCAGCGAGTTCGGCGGGATCTGGTGGAACCCCGACGCGCGACCGGACGAGGACTCCTGGGGTTACGGCGAACGCTGCCGCACGCTGGAGGAGTTCTACGCCCGCTTCGAGGGACTGGTCGCGGTGCTGCTGGACGACCCGGACATGTTCGGCTACTGCTACACGCAGCTGACCGACGTCTTCCAGGAGCAGAACGGCGTCTACCGCTTCGACCGGTCGGAGAAGTTCGACCTCGGACGCATCCGCGCCGCCCAGCTCCGGACGGCCGCGATCGAGAAGGGCCGCGGCTGACCACAGTCGGCGCACTGACCGGGGCAGGGCGAAACCGTCCGGCCCCGGTCAGCCGCACCCCGATCGCGAACCCCCGCAGGCCCGTGCGCGTCCCACTGTCATGACCACTGAACCCGTCGCCGTCCTCACCACCGGCGTGGACAGCTTCTCGCCGTACGTGCAGGAGTCCGGTGAGTTGCACGACCCGGTGTTCGACGAACCCACGCAGTACGGCACCGCCTACCACGCGTACTGTCAAGCCGTCCTTGCGGAGGTGGGTCCGGCCGGCGAGCGCGCCGAGCGGCTGGCCCGGGCGGGTCGCGGGCTGGACGCGGCACTCACCCACACCGAGAACCCCGGCCTTCCGCCGACCGGCGCCTCCTTCTCCCGGGCCGACGGGTCGGTTCGCCGGTCCAACCACCGCGACTTCACCTGGCCGCCGATCCTGAAGACGTTCCGGGTTCTGCGCGACGCCGGTGACGAGCGGACCAAGCAGTTCGCCGACCGGATCGCCGCGGTGGACATCCTGCGCTCGTTTCGCTCCCGGCCGCCGTCGAACTGGGCGTCGGTGTGGCTGTCCGGTGAGTGGATCCGCATCCGGGAAGGTCTCTCGCCGTACTCCGTCGCCGACGTGGACGAGTGGCTGGCGGTCTTCCTCACCGACCTGCTGCGTCCTGAGGACGGCTTCTACTTCGAACCGGGAAAGCCGAACTCCTACGACCTGTTCACCCGGCTGCACGTCGCGGACCTGCTGGCGGAGGGATACGACGGCCGGCACCGACCCACGCTGGAGCGGCTGATGGTGACCGGCCTGGACCGCAGCCTCGCCGTGCAACTGTCCGACGGGTCGCTGGCCTCCGCGCACCGCAGCGCCGGGCAGACGTGGACGCTCGGCGCCCAGGTGGCCTACTTCACCCACGCGCGGGCGTACTTCGACGCGCGGCAGGACGTCGAGCGCGCGGGCCGGGCCGCCGAGGCCGCCACCCGCGCGTACGCGTCAATGCGGCGTTGGCAGCGGCCGGGTGCGACCTTCAGTCCGGTGGAAAACGTCCTGCCCGCGGGCTGGCGGGTGGGGTACGAGACCTACACCGCCGACAGCCACTACGCCAACCTCGCCCTGGCGTTCCTGGCTGCCGCGGTCCGAGTGGGGTTCACCGGGGACACCCCGCTGGCCGCCCGGGCGCCGGTGACACGGGCAGAGCACGCGCCGACCTACCGCGCAGTGGCGAGCGCGGGCCGTTACTCGGTCGCCGTGAACGCGGACCCGGCGCCAGCCTACGACGGGTTCGGGATCACCGACCTCACCGTCGGACCCGGCCGACACCTGCAGTTCGCGTCTAGTGTCCGGCACGTGGAGAGCGGGCGATTCCTCAACCTGGGAACGGCTCTTCGCTCCGGTGGCGTACGCGGGGAGCTGGACGTGCCGGCTCAGTGGACCTTCACCCTGGACGCGCCGATCGATGCGCTGCACCGACCCGACGGCTCGGCCGGCCCTGCCGCCCCCGCCGGGCTGCGACTACGAGGCCGGGCCGACGGTGACGACGCGACGCCGTACCGGCTCGAGATCAGCGTGCACGACGGCGGCGTCCACGTGGAGGAGGCCACCCCGGGCGTCACCGGTGAGCGAACCCTGTTGGTGCCGTACCTGCGCGACCCCGGCACCGGCGTGCACACCGAGGTCGAACGCACTCCCCACGGCGTGCGCCTCGTGCACGGGGACGAGGTGGTCGTGGTCGAGGTGGAAGCGCCCGTGCAGGCGATGGTGCACCTGCCCCACGGCTTCGAGAACCGCCGCGGGCTGTGCGGACTGGTCCGGCTCGACCTGGTCGGCGTGCACGACACCGTGCGCTTCACCATCTCCGTGGAACGCTGAACCGAGAACGCGAACGGGCCCCGCACCGAGCAACGATGCGGGGCCCGAACGTCGGTCGGATCACCAACCAGGCGGCGCGGAACTCAGTCGCGCAGGTCCAGCCAGCGCACCTCGTCCGGCGTCAGCTCCACCTGCAGGCCGGGCAGCGAGCTGTGCGTCTCCGACAACGCGCGCGGCCCGATCAGCGGGAACGTCGGGAAGTCCTGGTGCAGGACGTACGCCAGCGCGATCGCGGTCGGATGCACGCCACGCTTCTTCGCCAGCGACGTCGCCCGGGCCAGCCGCTCGAAGTTGTCGTCGCTGTACCAGCACCGGACCAGCTCGGCGTCCGACCGGTCCTCGGGCTTGGCCCGCCCGGTGAAGAAGCCCCGCGCCTGACTCGACCAGGGCATCAACGCCAGCTGGTTCTTCTCCAGCCACTGCCGGGACTCGTCGTCACTGACGGCCAGGCAGCCGGCCCAGGGAACGTCCAGCGCCCTTGCCAGGCTGAAGTTGTTGCTCACCGCAACCATGGGTTGACGACCGTTGGCCTCGGCGTAGGCGTTCGCCTCGGCGAGGCGCTCCAGCGTCCAGTTCGAACCGCCGTACGCCTTGATCCGGCCGGCCCGGAAATGCTCGTCCAGCACGTCGACGAACTCACCCACCGGGTAGTCGGTGTTGTCCCGGTGCATGAAGTAGACGTCGACGTAGTCGGTCTGCAGCCGTTCCAGCGACTCGTGCAGCTGCCGGGTGATGGACTCCGGGTCGCAGTGCGGGGTGTGCGCACCCTTGCCGATGACCACCACGTCGTCGCGGACGCCCCGGTTGTGGATCCACTGCCCCAGCACGCGTTCGCACTGCCCACCGCCGTAGATGTAGCCGGTGTCGAAGGTGGTCCCGCCACGCTCGAAGAAGTCGTCGAACATCGCGGTGCCGTGCGAGAGGTTCATCTGGTTGTCCACGCCCATCACCAGACGGGACACCTGCTTGTCGACGCCCACGATCCGGCCGTACTTCATGGTGTGGTCGTCACGCCGGCGTAGCGGCCGCCGGTGCACTGTGGGCCGGTTGGCGTCCAGCCGCTCCGAGGGGTACTCCAGCCCGATCTCGGCGCGCCAGGCGTCCAGCGTGGCTGCCGTTCCGAGCGAGTCCGCCCAGGTCATCGCCGGCGCCTGCCGGTCGGCCAGGTGCGCGGCCACCGTGTCGGCCTCCGCGGCGTACAACGGCACCGTCTCCACCTCGACGTGCCGGTCGTCCTCGCCGACGCGGCGGACGTCGATGCCCGCGCTGCTCCCGTCGCGGGCCGGCAGCCACGGGTTGGGCACCACGAGATAGCCCTCGCTGCCGACCACCCGGACGACGTTCTCCGCCGACTTGCGGATGCCGGTCACCACGTGTGCGGACACTCCGCCGGGGAACGTGAGGTTGGCCGCGGCCCACTCGTCGACGCCGGTCTCGCCGACCCGGCCGACCGCGCTGACCGACGTGGGCTCGGCGAACGGCTCACCGGTCGCCACCCCGGCGATCAGCCGGGCCATCGTGACGGGGTAGCCACCCACGTCGAGGATGCCGCCGCCGGCGAGTTCGGGGTCCCACAGCCGGCTGCCGGGGTTCGGGGAACCACCGAACGCGAACGACGCCTCGATCTGGTGGATCTTCCCGATCGCGCCCTCGCGCAACAGGTCCAGCAGGGCCGCGGTCTGCGGCACGCAGCGATACATGAACGCCTCCATCAAGAAGACGTCGTGCTCGCGGGCCGCCTCGATCACGGCCATCGTCTCGGCGTGGTTCACGGTCAGGGGCTTCTCGCACAGGATGTGCTTGCCCGCCTCGGCCGCCCTGATCGCCCACTGCGCGTGCTGCGGGTGCGGGGTGGAGATGTAGACCGCGTCGACCTCGTCGTCGGCGAGTAGTTCCTCGTAGCTGCCGTAACTGCGGGCGCCGCCGAACTCCGTGGCGAACGCCTTCGCCTTGTCGAGGTCGCGACTGCCCACCGCCACGAGCACGCCGGTGCTCGACGCCGGAAGGTCTCCTGCAAATCGGCGGGCGATGTTGCCCGGGCCGAGGATTCCCCAGCCCAGCTTTCCGTCCGCACGTGTGATGTCTGGTGCCATGGGGCCAAGCCTTCCAGGCTGCCCGGGCAACCTCGGCGCCGAGCCGCTACCGGTCGCCGGACTGGCCGAACTCGGACAGCGCAAGGCGGGGTTGGCGGTTTTCGGCGACCCTGGGTCGTCTCCACAACCCCCGGCGTGTTCGGCAGTGTGATCGGTCCTTGCCAGATGCGGGGCTCGATGCCATCTTCTGGTGCTCACACGGGGTCAGCTACGTGTGCGGAGCGCGACGATCAAGCGCGACGAACAAAGGAGTGCGATGGTCATGCCGGCAGCACGCATCTCGCGCCGACGGGCGATCCAGGCCCTCGGGGGGCTTGGCCTGGGCGCGATGGGCCTCCTCAACGGAGGCTGCACGTTCACCAAGGGCACGCCGCCCATCACCGACGTCGGCCTGGACAAGAAGCCGGCGCCTGGCCGGAAGACGAACATCGAGGTCTACAGCGTCTGGGGCGGAACCGTCGGAGCGGGAATGGTCAAGCTCGCGGCGCTCTTCGAAAAGGCCCAGCCGGACATCGGCGTACGCGTGGTCTACGCGCCCGCCGGCATGGGCGGCGGCGCGGTCCAGCAGAAGCTGTTCACCGCCATCGCCGGCGACAACCCGCCCGACGTCGGACAGCTCGTGCCGGCCCAGGCGCCGCAGTGGGTCGAGCTCGGCATCATGACCGACCTCACCGACCGATACCGCGCTGCCGGCCTTGGCAAGGACGACTTCTTCGCGCCGATCTGGGACGGCATCCAGTACAAGGACAGGGTCTGGCAGATGCAGTGGGACGCCGACCCGAACTTCCCGTTCTTCTGGAACAAGCAGCTGTTCGAGGACTCGGGCCTGGACCCGGACAAGCCACCGAGGACGCTGGACGAGGTGGACGAGTACTCCGCGAAGATCCTGAAGAAGTCCGGGGCAAACGTCACCAAGATCGGCATGATCCCCTGGGACTCCTACGGCTACTCCAACTCGCTGTTCACGTGGGGCTTCGGCTTCGGCGCGGAGTTCTACGACCAGGAACGCGAGGAGGTCACTCCCGACCACGAGTACTCCGTGAAGGCGCTGGAGTGGATCGTCAAGTACGCGCGGTCGGTGGGTGGAGCGGACCGGGTGACGGTGACGCCGCCGGGGCTCCAGCTGCACCCGTTCAGCACCGGCAACATCGGCATGTCCCCGCTCGTCGCGCCGAACTACCGCGACATCAAGACCAACGTCAAGGACATGAAGATCGGCGCCACGCTCCTGCCGTTCGAACCGCCCGGGGCGAAGGCTCCAGGCGCCGGCGCCTGGATCGGCGGCTGGGGGATGTTCATCCCGGCCACCGCCCGGCACAAGGACGAGGCCTGGGAGTTCATGCGCTGGGCCGGCGCCACCGACGAGGGCACCAAGGCCCAGTGGGACACGATCGGCTTCCCGCCCGGCTACCGCAAGGCCTCGGTCCTGTCCGAGATCCGTGATGATCCGGTGATGGCGCCGTTCTACGACGTGCTCACGACCGCCACCAACATCCGGCCTCCGGTCCCGGTGGCCGACTTCTACTTCACCCAGCTCGACGAACAGATCAGCAACGCCGTGCTCGGGTTGAGCACACCCCTCCAGGCCCTGCGCACGGTCAAGAAGAACGTCATGGGCGAATGGGACAGGTTCCGGAAGGAGGTCCAGGCATGACCGCGACCTCGGCGCCGTCGACACGGGCCGGCACACGATCCAGCACCAGGCGGTCCGCACGCACGCCCCAGCAGCGACGCAACTTCTTCTGGGGCCTGGTGTTCACCTCACCGGCGATCATCGGGCTGTTGTGGTTCACCGCCTACCCGGTGCTGGTGTCGCTGTACTACAGCTTCACCTCGGCCACGATGATGAAGCCCGCGGAGTGGCTCGGACTCGGCAACTACGAGTCGCTGGGGTCGGACTCCGCCTTCTGGAACTCACTCGGCAACACTCTCTACTACATCGTGGTGAGCGTGCCGCTCGGCATCGCGGTGGCGTTGTTCCTCGCCATCCTGCTCAACCTGAACGTCCGCGGGCAGTCGATCTACCGGGTGATCTTCTACCTCCCGGCGATCGTCCCGCTGGTCGCCTCCGCCGTGGTGTGGTTGTACGTCTTCAATCCGCAGTACGGCGTCCTCAACACCGTCCTCGGGTGGTTCGGCATCACCGGTCCGGGCTGGCTGGCCAGTCCGGAGTGGGCGATGCCCGCGCTGATCATCTTCAGTACCTGGGGCGCGGGCAACCTGATGATCATCCTGCTGGCGGGCCTGCAGGACGTGCCGCAGGACCTGCACGACCAGGCCAAGGTCGACGGCGCCGGGGTGTTCCGGCGCTTCCGGCACGTGAGCCTGCCGTTCCTCAGCCCGCACCTGTTGTTCGCACTGGTCACCGGCCTGATCGCGGGCTTCCAGTTCTTCACACCGGTGTTCGTGCTGACCAACGGCACCGGCGGCCCGGCGGGCAAGACCCTCGTGTCCGGGCTGTACCTGTACCAGAACGCGTTCCAGTTCTTCAAGGTCGGCTACGCGAGCGCGATCGCCTGGGTGCTGTTCATCATCGTCGGCCTGGGTACCGCGCTCGTCTTCCGCCTGGTCGGCCGGCGCGTCTACTACGGCGGAGCATAGGAGGGCTTGGAGAGATGGCAGTCGCACAACGTACGGCCCTCCCCGCCCAACGGGGCGCGGGCTGGAACAAACTCGCCGAGAAGATCGTCGCGCACGCGTTCCTGATCGTGATCAGCGTGATCTTCATGGTGCCGTTCTTCTGGATGGTCTCCGGCTCGCTGAAGACCGGCGTCGACCTGAACGCCTTTCCGGTGGTGTGGTTTCCCAAGACGCTGACGCTGGAGAACTACATCGCCGGGCTGCAGGTGTTCCCCTTCGCCCGCTACCTGTTCAACACCCTGGTGATCTGCGCCTTCTCCATGCTGGGCGCCGCGCTGTCGAGCTCGTTCGTGGCGTACGGGCTGTCCCGGATCGAGTGGCGGTGGCGCACACCGCTGTTCGTGGTGATCCTGTCCACGATGATGATCCCGTTCTACGTCACGATGGTGCCGCTGTTCACGATGTTCCGGGCGATCGGGTGGACCGACACCTACCTGCCGCTGATCGTTCCGCACTTCTTCGGCGTGCCGTTCTACATCTTCCTGCTCCGGCAGTTCTTCCTGAGCATCCCGAGGGAGATGTCGGAGTCAGCTCGCATGGACGGCGCCAACGAGCTGGTCATCTACTGGCGGATCATCCTGCCGCTCGCCAAGCCGGCCTTGGCGGCGGTGGCGTTGTTCCAGTTCCTCACCTCGTGGAACGACCTGCTCGGCCCGTTGATCTACCTCAGCGACGCCGACAGCTACACCCTCTCGCTCGGGCTGACCTTCTTCCGCAGCGAGTACAGCTCGCAGTTCGGGCCGCTGATGGCGGCCAGCACGGTGGTGGTGATCCCGGTGATCGTGGTGTTCTTCTTCGCCCAGCGCACCTTCATCCAGGGCATCACCCTCACGGGCGTGAAGGGCTGAGCGGCCCGACGTCGGCCCGACGTCGTACCTGTCGTCAACCCGTCGCCGACACGGCGTCAACCCGAACCTGCATCACCGGACCTGCCACAACCTGAAAGGGCAAAGAACGCCCGCAGGACCCGCGAACGCCCGGCCGAGACCATTCGGCCGGGCGTTCACATTGCTCTTTTGGTCACGCTCAGTGGTAATCCACGCCGAATTCGCCGCCCACGCTGTCGATCACAAGCTGGTAACGATCCCACACCAGGTGCCGGCTATCTCGGAAACCGCTCTCCAGATACCCGGCTTCCGGCACAAAAAACCGTTGGGCGGGTGCCTTCACGGCACCCGCCCAACGGGAGGTTCGGTAGGACCGACGGGCCGAGCGCTTCGTTGCGCTGTGACTCGCCGGCGCGGGAGAGCTGCTTCGAACCCTGGTGGGGTTCTAGATCAGCCCGTTCCTCGCGGCCCAAGCGACGACCTGAATAGGCGCCCGGGCACCGAGTCGGTCGCAGAGCGCCCGGGAACGCCGGCGCACCGTCCGATCGGAAAGCGCTAGCCGACGCGCGATGGCTTCCACCGGAAGCCCGTCGGCCAGCAGTGCCAGGAGCCTGATCTCGTCGTCGGTCACGCGACGCCTGAGGTCGGTCGTCGTCGTGACGTGACTTGGAACGTGACTCGGAACATGACTGGGAACATTGTGATGCGTCGTGGTGACAGCTGGCGCACTGTAGATGCCCTCATTGGCGACACCAGCCGGTCGAAGAGCCCTCACTACGCCATGGCTGAGATCTGACATGCCCATCCGCCTTCGCGTTGACCCCGTACCCTGCGTTCGCGTTAACCCCGTGTTAAAAGAAGCGGCCTGAGTCGTTTCAATGTGCACCTAAGGTACGGGCGCCGCCCCGCCTAGTCAACGGTCGGACGCACGCTGTTCCCGACTACTTCCCGCTATCAATAAACACTTCGTGAGCAGACGAACTCGCCTTGTCACATTGCGTTCGTTTCCTACAAGTAACGGCGACCACGCTACGCCGACACCGTCCGATGGTTGCCGTTCGACGGCCGGTGATCTTGACGCGTAACCGCGGCGAAATCTCGACCGCGAACGCTTCCGGAAACGGACACCGGACAGCGAACGGCCCCCACACCGTGCGGTGTGGGGGCCGTTCGTGAGGTCGTGCGTCGAACGCTTCAGGCCACGTCGGGGGTGGCACCCTCGGGGACGGCCGCCGGCCGCTCCACCGTGCTCTCCACCTCGACCGGAGCGCCGCTCTGGGCGCCGGACTCCAGCAGGGACTCCATCACGTCGAGCACGTGGTAGGCGAGCTCGCCGCTGGCCCGGTGCGGCCCGCCGTCGCGGATCGCCCGTGCCATGTCGGCCAGGCCGTAGCCGCGGCCGGAGTCGGCGTACCCGCCGGCCACCTTCGCCACCGACCACTCGCGGCTGCCCGGCTTGAACACCTCGACGTCGCCGGCGAAGCCGTTCGGGTCGGGGACCGACAGCGAACCCTCGCTGCCGTAGACCTCGATCCGGGGGAGCTTGGCGCCCCACACGTCGAAGCTGGTGACGATCGAGGTGAGGACACCGGACTCATGCTCGAGGACGCCGGTCACGTGCGTGTCCACCTCCACGCTGAACGTCGTCCCCTCCTTCGGGCCGCTTCCGACGGTGCGCTCCTGCTTGGCCCGGCCGACCCGGCCGGTGACCCGGGCGATCGGCCCGAGCAGGTTGATCAGCGCACTGAGGTAGTAGGGGCCCATGTCCAGCAGCGGACCGCCGCCCGGCTTGTAGTAGAACTCCGGGTCCGGGTGCCACGGCTCGGGGCCGGGGCTGACGAAGAACGCGGTCGCCGCGGTCGGCTGGCCGATCTCCCCGCGGTCGAGCAGTGCCCGTGCCGTCTGCGTACCGGTGCCGAGCACGGTGTCGGGCGCGCAGCCGATCCGCAGGCCGGCCCGGGCGGCGGCGTCGAGCAGCGGCCGGGCCTCCTGCCGGGTGGCGGCCAGCGGCTTCTCGCCGTAGACGTGCTTGCCCGCACCGAGCGCGGCCAGCGCCACCGAGGCGTGCGCGGCCGGGATGGTGAGGTTGAGGATCGCCTCCACCTCGTCGTCGGCGTACAGCTCGTCGGGAGTCAGCGCCCGTACGCCGTACTTCTCCCCGGCGGCCTTGGCCCGCGAGATGTCCAGGTCGGCGGCGGCGACGACCTCGGTGCCCGGCAGCTTGGCCAGGTGCTCGAAGTACGTCCTGCTGATCGTGCCGGTGCCGACGACGCCAACCTTCAGCGGCTCGCCCATAGCAGTCCTCTCTCGATGATCGTGCGAACCTCGGGGGTGTCGAGGTCGTCAAGCTTGTGACCGACCGTACAGACGAAGACCCGGCCCGAACCCCAGGGCTTGGTCCACACGGCCGGCATGGTCGCGCCGTCGATCCAGGGGTAGTCCGGATGCGCGGCGAAGGTCGTGGACGCGAGCACGTCGATGCTCGGGTCGGCGTGGACGTAGTACTGCTCGGTGTGCAGGGCGAACCGGTCGACACCGGCGACGATCGGGTGGTCGGCGCGCTCGGGAAGCACCTGGACCTCGTAGTCGACGAAGCCGCCCGGGTGGCAGATGAACTGCCCGCCCACCATGAAGTTGTACTCGAGGTCGGCGCGGAAGGCGTCGGCGATGCCACCGTGCCAACCGGCGAGGCCGGTACCAGCCCGTACGGCCGTGTCCAGTCCCTTGCTCTGCTCGGGGGTGATCTGGCCCATCGTCCAGCACTGCACGATCAGGTCGGTCGAGGCGAGCAGGTCGGCGTCGAGGTAGGAGTCCAGGGTGTCGGAGACCTCCACGGTGTACCCGCTGTCACGTAGGAACGGGACGAAGCGATCGGTTGCCTCCACGGGCACGTGGCCGTCCCAGCCTCCCCGCACGACCAGTGCTCGGCGCGATCCGGCGGGACCCGGCGATGTTGTCACGGGCGTCAGCTCCTCCTGTGCGAGCCCAAAAAGCGAGGGCTCGACGGTATGGCGCGCGGTAACGCAGGGCAACGCCGACCCCCTGCACGTTCACCATGTGAGAACCCCGCCCGCCCGAGGTGTCCGGAGCTCGCCAGCGGCGGGTCCCGTTGTGCAGGTGGCGGTCCGCGCCCGGTGACGCTCCGCGCGGTGTCTCGTGGCTGAAATGTGCCAGCGTTCCGCCGCACGGTTTACGACAGCGGGTGAGCGCGGCCATACTCCCCGTTGGCCGGGCCGCCGGCCGGTCTGGTGTGGTCGCGGGCACGGCCCGGACCGGGCAGCTTCGATCCGGGCTGCTCCGGCCCCGGTTGCTCGGCCGGTCTTGCCACGGCACGGTTCCCCGGCGGGACGACGACGTCTCCGGGAGCCTCCATGCGTACTCGCGTGTCCGCCGCCCTGGTGGCGGCGTGTGCAGTTCTCGCCGCCCTGCTCTCCCCCTCCGCCCTGTTCTCCCCCGCCGTCGCCGGCGCGGCGCCGCCGGGCTCCGGCGGCCGCGACCCGGCCGGAGCGGGTGCCGGCCCGCGGCACCCGTCGGCGGCGGTCACCCTGGTCACCGGTGACGTCGTACGCCTGGACACCTCCGGTGGGCAGCACATCGCGACGCTCCTGCGGCCGGCCGCGACCGGTGCGGGTTACCACTCCTACATCGACCCCGCCGGTGACGCACACTTCGTGCCCGAGGCCGCCCAGCGGCTGGTCGGCGCCGGGCGGCTGGACCCGGCGTTGTTCAACGTCTCCGCTCTGGTCCGCCAGGGCTACGACGACGCGCACACGTCCGCGCTGCCGCTGATCCTCGCCTATCCCACCGCGAGCGTCTCGTCGCGCGCGGCGGCGCCGCCGGCGGCCCGGCTCACCGCCCGGCTGGGTGCGGCCCACGCCGGTGCGGTGTCCGTACGCAAGCAGGACGCCGCGCGCTTCTGGTCCGGACTCACCGGTGCGCCCGCGAACACCCGGCATCCGCTGACCGCCACCGCCCTGACCGGAGGCGTCCGCCGGGTGTGGCTGGACGCGAGAGTGCGGGCGAGCCTGGACCAGAGCGTGCCGCAGATCGGTGCACCGGCCGCCTGGCAACGCGGGCTTGACGGGTCGGGAGTGAAGGTGGCGGTGCTCGACACCGGCATCGACGCCACGCATCCGGACTTCGCCGGCCGGATCGATTCGACCCGCGACTTCACCGGCAAGGGCAACGTCGTCGACGGCGCCGGGCACGGCACGCACGTCGCGTCCACCGTGCTCGGCTCCGGTGCCGCCTCCGACGGCCGCTACCGCGGCGTCGCGCCGGGTGCGCACCTGATGGTGGGCAAGGTGCTCGGCGACGACGGTTCCGGCTCGATGTCGCAGGTGATCGAGGGCATGCAGTGGGCGGCGAGCGAGGGTGCCGACGTGGTGAACCTCAGCCTGGGTGGCGATCCGTCCCGCGGTGACGATCCGGTGAGCCAGGCGCTGGACGAACTCTCCGGCCGGTACGGCACGTTGTTCGTGGTCGCGGCCGGCAATTTCAACCCGTACGGCCAGGACAGCAGGTTCGTGACCTCGCCCGGTGCGGCCGACGACGCGCTCACCGTGGGTGCGGTCTCCAAGCAGGACCGGATGTACACCGGGTCGCGCCGGGGGCGGCTCGGCGACACCGCAGTCAAGCCGGAGGTGGTCGCGCCCGGCGTGAGCATCACCGCCGCGCAGGCCGCGGGTACCGGTGACGGCGGCCCGTACACCACGATGACCGGCCTCGATGGCCACGCCACACGTCGCCGGCGCGGCCGCCCTGCTGTTGCAGGAGCACCCGAAGTGGACCGTGGCCGACGTCAAGGCAGCATTGACATCGACCACCGTGCGGATCAACGGCGCGTCCGTCGTCGACCAGGGCGCCGGCCGGATCGACGTCGATCGTGCCACCCGCCAGCAGGTCCGGGTCGACCAGGGCACCCTCGACGCGGGCTACTTCGCCCGGCCGTACGACGAGTCGGCGATGGTCGTCAAGAAGACCTTGACATATCACAACGACGGCAGGACCCCCGTCACCATGAGTCTGTCGGCCACGCTTGCCGACAAGGACGGTCAGGCCGCCGACGCCTCCGGCCTCACCGTCTCGCCGACGCGACTGACACTGCCGGCCGGCGGGACTGGACAGGCCACCGCGACCGTGGACGCCCGCGCGCTCGCGCCGAGCACCTACACCGGTGGCGTCGTGGCCACCTCCGAGGCGAACCCCGACGGCGCCGACAGCGCCGACGGCGCGGAGGTGGCGATTCGTACCACCGTCGGCTTCTACAAGCAGGACGACACGGCGGACATCTCGGTGAAGGCGCTCGACCGGCACGGGCGCCCGGCGACCGCCACTCTGCGGCTTGCGCCGTACAAGAAGGCGGATTTCGACGGGCGGTACTACCCCGACTACTTCTACCTCACCCCCGGCGAGACCGAGCAGCTTCGCCGGGTGCCCGAGGGTGACTACACCCTGTGGGCGAACATCCTCACCTTCGACGAGTCCGGGCGGTACGTCGAGGAGAAGAGCGTCGTCTCCATCCCGCGCGTGCACGCGTACGCGCCGAACTTCTCCGTCGTCCTGGACGCACGCAAGGCCGAGCCGGTACGGCTGACCACGCCGCGGGCCTCGACCATCCGGTCGCTGGCGTTGTCGTGGTGGCGTGGCACGCCCGGAACGCCGTACCGAAGCTTCGACTCCCTTGGGGTCATGGTCAGCGACGGATCGCCTGAGAAGGTGTCGGTGGCCGGCACGGACCGGGTGGACGACGCGCCGTTCGTGGTGACCACCGGGTTCGACGCCGGTCTGCCCGAGCTCACCGGGCAGATCGTCGGTGGCGCGCGCCCGCCGGGCAACGGCATCCTGCATCCGGTCTGGGAGGGCGGCCCGCCGATCGACGGCACGGTCGTGATGGCCGCCACCGACGCCGGGACCGCGAGCCCGGACGATCTGGCCGGGGCCGACCTGCGCGGCAAGCTCGCGGTGGTCCGGGAGAGCGCCGACCTGACCTACGCCGGCCAGGTGTCCGCGGTGGTGGCGAAGGGTGCTCGCGCGGTGCTGCTCACCTCGGCCGAGCCCGGCGTCTTCTGGCCGTCCGCCGGCGGGCCGGTGCCGGTGCTGGCGGCACCGAAGTCCGACGGTGACGCGCTGGTCGCGGTGCTGCGCCGGGGCCCCGCGTCGGTGAGGTTCGTGGGCCGGCCGGTCGCGCCGTACGCCTACGACGTCGCCTTCGTGGAGCAGGGGCAGGTCCCGCACCAACTCGCCTACACCGTCCGGCCGGACGACGTGGCGCAGGTCGACCTGCGCCTCGCCACCACCGGGACCGGCGAACGCGGCTGGCGCCTGCACAACTTCGTCGCCGCGCCCTGTGGGTGTGGGTCGACCCTGGTGGCCGACTACCTGCCCACGCTCGGCCACACGAGGACCGAGTACGTCACCGCGCGCCCGGACGTGGGCGTCCAGCCCAGTTGGCAGTATCTCTACGACAACCCCGGCGACGTGATGTACGCCCGCGAGCAGCCGGCGTACCGGGCCGGGCAGCGCACCGGCGAGGACTGGCTGGTCGCGCCGTTCTCTCCCGGCCCTGCCAACTCCGAGTTGACACTGAGTGGCGCGCGGCGGGCGAGCACACGGTTCGGCGACACGCTGCACTACGACATCGCGCCCTGGACCGACTCGGCCGGGCACTGGACACCGTCGCTCGGGCCGGCGACCTCCCAGGCCCGGCTCTACCGGGACGGGACGCTGATCGCTGCCAGCGACTACAGGCTGACCGGGTCGGCGCAGGTGCCGGCCGCCGAGTCGGTCTACCGGCTGGAGACCGAGGTCGAGCCCGACGGGGCGTTCTTCGGACTGTCCACCCAGGCCCGTTCGACGTGGACGTTCCGCTCCGCCGGCGACGGCGGGACGTACACCCTGCCGCTGGTCGACGTCGACTACACCGGGGTCGTGGACCCGGGCAGCGGCCGGTCGGCACTGGACCTCACCAACACCGCGGCCGACGACCGCGACGTCTCCCTGCGGCTCCGGGTGGGCCACCAGCTCGGATCGGTGGCCTCCGCGGTGCGGTCGGTCGCGGTCTGGGTGTCCTTCGACGAGGGCACGACCTGGCGGCGGGCGACCGTGCGGTCCGCACCGGAGACCGGCCTCGGCGAGGCCGCCGCCTTCACCGCGACCTACCACCACCCCCGGGTGCGGGCTTCGGGTTCGGTGTCGTTGCGGGTCACCGCCGACGACGGGGCGGGCGGCACCCTGGACCAGACGCTGGTCCGGGCCTACCACCTGACCCACCGCTGAGCGCCGGGCGGGCGGAGGTATGGACGGAGGTGCGGGCGCAGGCATCGGAGGAGGCAGCCTAAGGTGAGCGGATGCCCCCTCCCGCATTCGAGGTCGTCTGCGAGGTCGAGCCGCCCGCCCGGCCCGACCTCGCCCATGTCCGCCGCCAGATCGAGGTGCTGGGCCCGGTCGCGGATGCCTTCCTGGCACCCGACAACCACCTCGGCCGGGCGACGATTTCCAGCGTCGCCGTCGCGCACGAGATCCAGCGCGCCGGCGGCCGCGGGCTGGCCTGCCTGAACGCCCGCGACCGCAACCTGCTCGGCCTGCGCCGCGACCTGCTCACCGCGGCGGCGTACGGCGTCGAGCGGTTCGTGTTCGTGTACGGCGACAAACCCGCCTCCGGCAACCGGACCGGCGACCTGACGGTGCGCGCCATGCTGGAGGAGGTGCGGAGGTTCGCCGAGGAGCCGGAGCTACGAGGCGGAGGATTCCGCGCGGGCGTCGCCGCCGGGCCCGGCCCGCTGCGGGCGTGGAAGCGGGCGGCTGACTTCGTGTTCGCGCAGGTGGGCTTCGACGTGGCCGCGCAGGTGCGCTGGCGGGAGACGCACGGGCCGGACTGCCCGGTGTACGCCGGCGTGCTGGTGCTGTCCAGCGAGGCGATGGCCCGCCGGCTCGCGGCCAGCATCCCCGACCTTGACGTCCCCGAGGAGCTGATCCGCCGGGTCGGGCAGGACCGGCAGGCCGGTGTCGAGGCGGCGTGCGAGCAGGTGGAACGAATCCGGGACAGCGGCGCCTACGACGGCGTTCACCTCGTCACCGGCGTGCGCTTCCGCCCGATGGCCGAGGCACTCACCCGGCGCGGGTTCGCACTCACGGCCGGACGGACGCCGGCCCCTCCGGCAGGCAGCGCTCCCGGGCCCGGTCCAGCAGCACGGTGAGCCCCGACCAGTCGGGCACGTAGTCGGGCCACACCCGCGCGGCGAGGTCGTCGAAGAGTCCCGCCGAGGCGTCCACCAGGTCCAGCACGCTGTCGCGCCCGGAGTCCTGCTCGGGCATCAGGTCGAGCACGTGGTCCCAGACGTCGTTGCCCGCGCCGCCGAACCGGTGGTGTGCGGTGCTCTCCGCCCGATCGCGCAGGAGCATGGCGAGCACCAGGCACAGCCGCGGCAGCTCCAGTGCGAGGTGGCCGCCGATCAGCAGATCGTCACGGGCGTCCTTGACCACGGCGAGCGCGGCCGTGAACCGGAACTGGTGCACCAGGGCGGGCAGCTCCGCCTCGTCCGGCCCGGAATCCGCGTGGGCCGCGCGATCCGCGTCGCTCAGGGTCAGGTCGATCCGCCGCCGGTCGGCCGGAAGCACCTCCGGGTCGTCGACGGCACTGAGGTCGATCCGCCGCCCGTCGCGGAACACCACCCGCACCAGCGCGCCGCCGTCCCGGTCGGCGCACTGGAAGGTCCAGATCGGGCCGAGGAACGCCAGCCAGTCAGGCGCCGCGATCTTGTGCGGGTCCTCCCCCGACACCACCAGGCCGACGTCGAGGTCGCTCCACTCGTCGAGTTCGCCACCGGCCCCGGAGCCGTACACCCAGGCCTGGGTGATCCTGCGGTCGGCCGCTGCCGCCGCGGCGATGTGGTTCAGCGCGTCCGAATGCCAGCTGCGCATGCGCGCGTCTCCTTTGTCGTCGTACCTCTGCCGTGTCGTCATACCTCTGCCCGCCCAGGGCATGTCCAGGACACCTGTCGCGTGGGCGTCGCCGCGATGTCCTGGCGTGTCGACGTCTTCGCGTTGCGTTACGACGCACCGTCACCACGGGTCGGTTCCCGATCCTGCCCCTGCACGTTTCCGCACTTTCGGACCCGGCCCGACGCGTCCCGGTGCCCGTAACTTGCGGAAACCTTCCCTGCTCTTGGACTAAATCACAGGCCGCTCTCAGGTTGAACGGCGAAGCTCCGGGCGTAGCCGACCGCCTGAGATTCCGACCCCTGAGGACCGCCGGTGTTGACCTACTGTGACCTGGAACTCGACGAGCACGCCCACGAGGTTCGCCGCAGCGGCGTCAGCGTCAGGCTCTCCCCCACCGAGTTCAACCTGCTCCGCTACCTGCTGATCAACGCGGAGAAGGTGGTGAGCAAGACCCAGATCCTGGACCGGGTGTGGGACTACCAGGCGGGCGGTGACAGCCGCATCGTCGAGTCCTACATCAGCTACCTCCGTCGCAAGATCGACAAGCAGGACCCGCCGCTGATCCACACCGTGCGCGGCGTGGGCTACACGCTGCGGCGGCCCCGCGGCGCGGCCGTCCGCTGACCTCGTGCTGACCGTGTGCTGACCGGGGTGGGCGCCCAGCCGTCTGGGAAGCGTGGGCGCCCCTCCGGCCGGCACACGGTCCGCCGTTCCTGGTCCGGCCGATCCTGGTCCGGCCGATCCTCGTGGCCGACCTGCGTCAGGCCGTGGCCGGCACCTGGAAGGTGTACGTGCCCGAGCCCACCCGGACCAGGGTCTCCTCCCCGTCGGTGCTCGGCTCCACCGCCAGGCCGTGCGCCGCGGCGAGCGGCTCGCCGCCCTCGGTCACCCCTGACACGTCCGCCGTCGGCAGCCAGACCTCGCCGGTGACGTTCGGGGGCAGCGTGACCTCCAGGGCGAACGCTCCCTCGGGTGTCTGCCGCCAGCACGTCGACACCTTTCCGTACGGCGTCCGCAGGGACGCCCGCGCCCAGCTGACGTCGCCGCCGGCGCGCGGGCGGACCACCACCTTCCGGTAGCCCGGCTCTCCGGGCGCGATCCCGCCGAGCGTCTGGTAGATCCACTCCCCTACCGCGCCGTAGGCGTAGTGGTTGAACGAGGTCATGCTCGGGTCCTGGAAGCCGCGCGAGTCGCTCCAGGAGTCCCAGCGTTCCCACATCGTGGTGGCGTCGCCGTGCACGACGGGGTAGAGCCAGGACGGGAAGGTGTCCTGCGTGAGCAGCCGGAACGCGACGTCCTCGAAACCGAACCGGCACAGCACCTGGAGCAGGTAGGGCGTACCCAGGAATCCGGTGGCGAGGTGCCAGTTGCGGGAGGCGATCTCCTCCACCAGGTGCCGCGCGGCGAGCGGCTCCTCGGCGGGTTCGAGCAGCCCGAAGTGCAACGCCAGCACGTACGACGTCTGGGTGCCGGACTGCACGCGTCCGCCGCCGCGCACGTAGCGGGCCCGGAACGCCGCCCGCACCTGCTCGTACAGCTTCTCCCACCGGGCCGCCTCCTCGGTCCGGTCGAGCTCGGCGGCCAGCCGGGCCGCGATCCGGGCGGCGTAGGCGAAGAACGCCGTGGCCACCAGGTCGGCCGGGGTCGGCATCGGCGCCAGCCAGTCGGCGAACCCCTCGGCCGGCCGCACGAAGTCCGCGCTGTGGGTCTCGAGGTAGTCCAGCCAGGAGCCGACCGCGGCGAGGTTCTCCGCGACCACCCGGCGGTCGCCGTACGCCCGCAGCATCTCCCACGGGACGATCTCGACGGCGTCACCCCATCCGGCGGCACCCGCGGCCGCGCGACCGTCACCGCCCATCACGAACGACTGCGGTGTCAGCACGTCCGGGGCGACGTGGGGTACGCCGCCGTCGGGCTGCTGGCCGTCGCGCAGGTCGCGCATCCATTTGCGCAGGAACGAACGGACGTCGTAGTTGTACGCCGCGGTGGACGCGAAGACCTGCGCGTCGCCGGTCCAGCCGAGCCGCTCGTCGCGCTGCGGGCAGTCGGTCGGAACGCTGAGGAAGTTGCCGCGCTGACCCCAGACGATGTTGTGCTGCAGCTGGTTGAGCCGCGGGTCGGAGCACTCGAAGGCGCCGATCTGTTCCATGTCGGCGTAGACGACCAGGGCCTGCACGTCGGCCGGGTCCAGATCGCCTTGCAGGCCGACGATCTCGGCGTACCGGAACCCGTGCACGGTGAACCTGGGCTCGAACACCTCACCGCCAGGATCGCCGCGCAGGATGTATTCGTCGGTGGCCCGGGCGTCGCGCAGTGCCTCGACGTAGAGCTCGCCGCGGTGGTCGAGCACCTCCGCGTGCCGCAGCAGCAGCCTGGTGCCTGCCTGTCCGCGTACGCGCAACCGCACCCAGCCGACGAGGTTCTGGCCGAAGTCGACCAGGTGCACACCGGGCCGGGGCGCGGTGACAGTGACCGCGGGCAAGGTCTCCTTGACACGGATCGGCGGGGCGACCTGCGCCTCCAGCGGACCGTGCGTGGGCGAGCCGGTGACCGCGGACCGCCAGTCCGAGTCGTCGAAGCCGGGCAGGTCCCAGCCCCTCGGCTCCAGCCGGGCGTCGACGACCTCGCCGTTCTGCAGGTCGGCGTACCGCGTCGCACCCTCGCCCACCCGCCAGGTCTCGTCGGTGGCCACGACAGTGCGGGTGCCGTCGGTGTGCTCGACCTCCAACCGGGCGCGGAACATCCGGTGCCGGCCGTACTGGAAAGGACCGAACCAGCAGACGTTGCCGGTGTACCACCCGTCGGCGAGCACGCCGGCGAGGACGTTGTCGCCGGACCGCACGAGGTCGGTCACGTCGTAGGTCTGGTACGGCACGCGGCGGGCGTAGTCGGTCCAACCGGGCGCGAACCGGTGGTCGCCGACACGCTCGCCGTTCAACCGGGCTTCGTAGATGCCGAGCGCGGTGGCGTAAAGCCGTGCGCGGCGGACCGGCGCGCCGGTCCGGAACTCCTTGCGCAGATAGGGAGTGGGCCGGTAGCTCAGCGGTGAACGCCCGTGCGGTGCGACGCCGTGCAGACCGAACGCCTGGGCGAGACGCCAGCCGGAGTCGTCGTGGTCGGTCCTCTCCCAGCCGTCGTCGGCGGTGGATGAGCACCGCCAGCTGTCGTCGCTGGTCACCACGACGCTGTTCGCACCGCACTCGACGTGCAGGTGCACCACCAGACCCGACGTCGCGTCGGTGCCGGCATCGGACTTCCTCTCGACCGGGTTGCCGTCGACCGCGACCGCGAGCACGTTCGTGCCCGTACACACGACGTCGGCGTGGACCGGGCTGCCGTCCGCGGCCACCTCGTGTCCGTTGCAGTAGACCCGGATCCGCGCGTCGTCCGCGTCGGCCAGAACTCGCACCCGCTCGACAGCCGAATCTGCAGGGACCTCGAACCGCGTCCGGAAGTAGGCGGTGCGCGCGGCCGAGGCGAGGTCGCCGGGCAACCACACCCGCTCGATCCGCTGCCGCGGCCGCCCGGCGTAGTCCAGTGACACCGCGCCGGCCAGGTCGTCCTCGCCGGGCGCGCCGATCCACTGCGTGCCGATGCCGTCGGCCTGCCAGTCGGACTCGGCCAGCAGGCCCATCTCGAACTCCGCCGGCTCACTCCACCCCGAGTCGCGTCCGGCCTCGTCGGTCACCCGCACCGCCCAGGCGTAGCGCTCGCGGGCGGCCAGTTTCGGACCGGCGTACTCCACACCGGTCGACTGGTCCGAGGTCACCTCGCCGGAGTCCCACACGACGCCCGGGTGCGTCTCACCGCCCTCCGCGAGCGGGTCGGTGCCCGCAGCGGCCGGGAAGAGCCGGATGCGGTAACCGCGCTGCGCCCTGCTCCGGCCGTTTCCGGTCAGTTCCCAGGCCAGAAGCGGCGTGGGCTCGTCCAGGCCGAGGGGGGATTTCGCGGTTTCTGTCCGAAGATCGTGCGGCCGAAGTGGCCCGGCGGTTTCGTCCACGTCACAGTCCGTCCGTTGAATGGGCGGTGAAACCTTTCAAGATTCGCGCGAGTGACGCTATTGTCGGCGCAGCGGACTGTCAAGGGCCTCCTATGCTGGATCCCAAGCCTGGTTCGTATGTGCGTGCGTGCGTGTATTCGTGAGTGGATTCGCAGGTGGCAGTGTCCCGGCGGTTGGGGTGGGAGTTCGCGGCCGGTCGGCGGGTGCGTTTGACGGTCGGTTCCGGGAACGGCTTTTTCCGGAACGGGCCTTACCGTGGGAGGGATTTCATGGCGGCGATTGCCGAAAGTGTGGGTCGTACGCCACACAGCGCCGCGCGTCGCCGAGGTATTCGCGACGTGGCCGAACTCGCCGGCGTGTCCGTCGGGACCGTTTCGAACGTGCTGAACAAACCCGCACTGGTGGCCGACGAAACCCGCCGCCGGGTGGAGGAGGCCATCGCGACACTCGGCTTCGTCCGCAACGGTTCGGCCCGCCAGCTTCGTGCCGGCACCAGTCGTGCGGTCGGAGCGATCGTCCTCGACATCGCCAACCCGTTCTTCACCGACGTCGCCCGCGGCATCGAGGACCGCCTCGCCGAGGACGACCACATCCTCATCCTGGCCAGCTCCGACGAGAGCAACGAACGCGAGCTCCGCTACCTCCGGCTGCTGGAAGAGCAGGGCGTGCAGGGCGTCCTGGTCAGCCCGGCCGAGGAGGACCTCACCTGGCTGGATCAGGCGCGCGCCCGCGGCACCGCCGTCGTACTCCTCGACCGCAGCGACGACGGCACGATGTGCTCGGTCGGGGTGGACGACGTACGCGGCGGCGAGCTCGCGGCCGCTCATCTGGTCTCGCTGGGCCACCGGAGGATCGCGTTCGTCAACGGGCCCACGAAGATCCGGCAGTGCGCGGACCGGCGCAAGGGTGTTCGCAAGGCACTGAAGTCCGCCGGTCTCACCCTGTCCGATTCGCTGGTCGAGGTGACCGTCAGCGCGCTCAACGCCGACGGCGGTGAGCAGGCTCTCACCCAGGTGCTCGACCATGCCGACGGCGTGACCGCGATCGTGTGCGTCAACGACCTGACCGCGCTCGGCGTGCTGCGGGGGTTGCGCGCACGAGGGCTCAGCGTGCCCGACGACGTCGCCGTGGTGGGGTACGACGACGTCGAGTTCGCGGCCGTGCTCACCACGCCACTGACCTCCATCCGCCAGCCGCGCTACCAGATCGGCCGGGCCGCCGCCGACCTCCTCCTCGCCGAGGCCGGGACTCGCAGCCAGCACGAACACGAGCACGAACAGGTGTTGTTCCAACCGGAGCTGGTCGTCCGGGAGTCCAGCGGCCCGCACCAACCGCGCTGACTTTCGCTGACCTCGGCGCGTTCGACCTCCTCGCACTGACAAGAGCCGGTTGACAGCCGGGCCGTTGTCAACCGGCCGGTGTCAATGCTGCCTTGCGCCTGCCGACGAGGGGCCTACGCCCTCAGCGGCGCATCGCCAGCACGCGGCGGATCGGGATGGCGATGTCCACTCCGTCCGGACGACCCTGCGCGCGTTCGGTGAGCCAGCCGATCGCCGCCGCCCGCCTGTCTTCTGAAAGCTCCGGCAGATACAGCGCGGTGATCAGAAGTTCGGCGTCGGCCGCGTCTCGTACGGAGAACACGAAGCGCTCGCGGGCGTCCTCCACCACGTGCAGGCCGGCCTCTTCCAGCCGGTCGCCCAGGTCGCCGAGCTCGGCCCAGCCGGGGAACCGCGGTGGCATGCGAAGCCTGGCCGTGAGAGGGCCGAGGACGAGCAGGTCGCTCGGCCGCAACGGCACCGCGGCCGGCACGGTCGCGGACAGCATCCCGCCCGGACGCAGCACCCGCGCGATCTCCGCCAGCGCCTCCGCCACCGGCTGGACCACCATCAGGCCCATCGAGCACACCACCGCGTCGAACCCGCCCTCGGTGAACGGCAGCCTGGTGGCGTCGGCACACAGCACCTGGGCGTGGTGGCGCTCCCGGGCCGTCTCCAGCTCCCGCCGCGACCGGTCGATGCCTACGACCAGGGGATCCTCGATGCCCTCGCGGTGGAACTGCTCCAGATGCAGGTCACCGGCCACCGCGCCGCTGCCGCACGCGACATCCAGCACGCGACGTCCCCTGCCGGCCACCGGCCGTAACACCCAGCCGTACGGCGTGAGGTCGCCGGCGTGACAACGGCGCAACAGCTCCTCGGTGACGCCGGCGTGCCGGACGTGGAAGTCGTCGAGATAGCCCAGCCAGTCAGACGTCACGGCTGGTCAGCCTCCTTCGCGGACGACGGTGGCAGGGCAGGTCGAGGATAGGACCCGGGCCGGGGAACGGGTGTCGCGGGCTACGACACCGCCTACAGGCGCCGGACGAAGATGTGGCCGGCGTGCTGGTGGGCGATCTCGGCGGTCGCGCCGGCGATCCGGGCCGACCCGTCGCCGCCCACCTCGCCACCGTCGCCGCCCCGGACCAGGACGCTGTCCGGCCCGGCCGTCACGGTCACGGTCTGCCCCGGGAGCGCACCCGCCCGGCGCAGCACCTCCATCAGCTCCGGCGTGGTCTGCAGCGGCTCGCTGATCCGGCGTACGACCACCTTTGTCTCCTCGCCGGGCCCGGCCCGGTCGACCACCTGCTCCAGCGACTCCACCTCGGTCAGGAAGTCCTCCACCGCACCGGTGTAGCCGAGCTCGGAAAGACCGGGGATGGGATTGCCGTACGGGGACACGGTCGGCTCGCCGAGGATCGTCACCAGCCGGCGTTCGACGTCGTCGGAGATCACGTGCTCCCACCGGCACGCCTCGACGTGTACGAGCTCCCAGTCCAGCCCGATCACGTCGACCAGCAGCCGCTCGGCGAGCCGGTGCTTGCGCATCACCCGGGTGGCCAGTGCCCGGCCCTTCGGCGAGAGCTCGAGGTGCCGGTCGCCCTGGACGGTGAGCAGCCCGTCGCGTTCCATCCGGGCCACCGTCTGGCTGACCGTGGGACCGGACTGGTGCAGGCGTTCGGCGATCCGGGCACGGAGGGGGACGATGCCCTCCTCCTCCAGCTCGTACACGGTGCGGAGATACATCTCCGTGGTGTCGATCAGATCGCTGTGGCTCACGCCGCGTGCTCCTTCTTAGGTCTGCCTGCCCAAAGGATACGCGGAGGTGTCCGAACCCGGCCGCGGTCGAAACGGGCGAAAGGCTTGGCAGGTGCGCCGTAACCGTCGTAACGGGCTGCCGGCGCTCGGGCTCGGCATCATAGGCCGAAAACGCCCACACGTGGCGTAGCGCTCACTGACGGGTCCGATGCGGACCGGCCGCGCGAGATCGCCGCGCCGCCGGGACGACCCCGGAAGCACGGCGACCACCCGCTCGCGCTCACGCGCTCTTGCGCGCCGCGCCTCTTTCCTCTGCCTTGCGCCGGTCCCGCTCGCGCTTGCGGCGGGTGCGTTCCTTCGTCCAACGAACCTTTGCTCGCGATCCTCGTCCCATGGTCGGGAGCCTATCCCTTCCGCGTGTACCGTCCGGGACCCTCGCCCGGTGGCGCCCCTGAACCGCCGGCCGACGGCGCCCTGCGGCCGTGCCGCGATTCAGGCCAGCAGGTCCAGCCGCGCCCGGTCGACCGGGTGGGCGAAGTCCTCGCCCCGGGCGAAGCGTTCGACCTCGTCCACCGCGAGCGCACCCATCCGGTGGACCTCGTTGCCCAGCGACCCGGCGATGTGGGGAGTGAGCACGACGTTCGGGAGCCCGAACAACGGCGAGTCCGCGGGCAGCGGCTCCGGGTCGGTGACGTCCAGCACCGCGGACAGCCGCCCGCTCACCGCCTCCGCGGTCAGTGCGGCGGTGTCCACCAGCCGGCCGCGCGCGGTGTTGACGAGCGTCGCGCCGTCGGGCATCAGGGCCAGCCGGCGGGCGTCGAACATGTGGTACGTCGCGGGTATGTCCGGCGCGTGGATGCTCACCACGTCCGAACCGGCGGCGAGCTCGTCCAGGTCGACCAGCCGGGCGCCGAGGTCCGATGCCTGCGCCGCGGTCAGGGTCGGGTCGGCCAGCAGGGGATCCATGTCGTACGCCGCGAGCAGGTTCAGCACCCGCCGCCCGACGTGGGAGGCGCCGACAATCCCGACCGTGGTGCGGTAGTTGCCGAGGCCGGGGAACCGTGCCGCCCAGTCCTGTCGCCGTCCGTCGGCGCGGTAGGCCGCCTGGATCGGGAACGCCCGCTTGCCGGCGAGCACCACCATGGCGACGGTGTACTCCGCGACGGGTACGGCGTTCGCGGCGACCGCCGAGGAGACCCGGACGCCGTGGTCCCAGGCGGCCTGGGTGACCAGGCTCTTGACCGAGCCGGCACCGTGCACGATCGCGGCCAGCCCGGGTGCGGCGGCGACCGCCCCGGCGTCCACGGGCGGAGCGCCCCAGCAGGTGAGCAGCACCTGCGCGCGTCCGAGGACCGATCTGGCCCGCGCGCTGTGGTACTCGTCCAGGACGAGGTCGAGGTCCACGTCCGCGAGTGCGGCGAGGCGCTGGCGTTGGTGGTCGTCGAGTAGGCGGGGCAGGTTTGCCGGGGACATCGCGAGCACGACGGCGGGACGCTGCGCTGGGGCCATGTGCGGCAGCGTAGCGCGCGTGGGTAAGCGCTTCCCGAAGCCGGTGACGACGGCGGTGGCCACGTCCGGCGCCGGCCGGGATGCCTCTGCGACCATGTCACCGCGCTGCAGGTCTGTCCCAACGGTGCGCGAAGCCGCGCCGGTGCTGCACCTCCCCGACGTCGCCCTCGCCCGGGCAACGACGCCCTCGTCCACGCCGCACGCGGGATCATCCAGCACACACAGCAGGGCACCCAGGGCCTGTCCTGAAGCGAGGTGGGACCGGATGGGGTCAGCCGCGGACCTTGCGGGTGCTCTCCCGGAGCACGACCTCACCGCGTACGCGTACCAGCCGGTCCTTCTCCGGAGCGTCGAGCTCCAGCGCGAGCTCCGCCGCACGTACGCCCATCTCCTCCAGCGGGAGCCGAACCGTGGTCAGCGGCGGGACCAGGTCGCGCAACGTCTGGATGTCGTCGAAACCGGCGATGGAAAGGTCACGCGGGATGTCGACGCCCTCGTCGCGGCAGGCGGCCATCGCACCGACCGCCATCACGTCGTTGACGGCGAACACGCAGGTGACACCGAGCCCTCTGGCTATCAGCTCGCGTGCGGCCTGGTAACCGCCGTCGCGGGTGAAGGGTCCCTCGACGATCGAGTCCGGCGCGAGCTGCACACCCTTCTCCGCCAGACCCGCCTTGAACCCGGCCAGCCGGTCGCGCGCGGTCAGCAGCGGGCGCGGACCGGCGAGTACGCCGAACCGCCGGTGCCCGAGCTCGGCCAGCTTCACCGCGAGCTCCCGTGCGCCCGCGCGGTTCTCCGGAAGCACCGTGTCGGCGGGCAGCTTGTGCTGGCTCACGCAGGCCACCCGGCCGCCCGAGCGCCGGAACGCGGTCACTTCCGCGGCCAGCCGCTCGGTCTGCTCCTTGTCGGCGGTGCGGGTGCCGGCGAGGATCACTGCCCGGGCGCGCTGGGCCCGCATCATCGCGACGTACTGCAACTCCCGGTTGGGGTTGCGCGAGGTGGTCCCCAGCGTCACGATCAGGCCGCGCTCGTCGGCGACGCGCATCACCCCGGACGCGATCGCGGAGAAGTACGGGTCGGCGATGTCGTGCATGACCAGGCCGACGGTCGAGCTCGTCCCGCGCGCCACCGCCTGGGCGTGCAGGTTGGGCGTGTAACCCAGCTCCTCCGCCGCCTTCAGCACGACCACCCGAAGGTCCTCGTTGACCCGGCGGGTGCTGCCGTTGAGCACCCGCGACGCGGTCGCCAGCGACACCCCGGCCCGCCGGGCGACGTCGCCGAGAGTGACCACCGTGGGAAGGCTCATGTGTTCCGTGTCTCCGCCCGCAGCTCGTCCCGGCGTACGTCGGTGTACGTCGGTGTACGTCGGTGCACGCCGGCCTGGCCCGGCGTACGCGCTCCAGCATGCCGGATCGGCTGCCCGCACGGGCGAGGGGACGCTCCGGGGAGCCGGCCTGTGCAGAAATTACCTTCACCAGCCCCGGCCTGTCGTGGACGTGTGCGCGCCGACGCGGTGACGGTGCGCAACGGCGCCCCCGGTCCGGCCGGGTCGGTCGCCGGGCTTGCTCCCGGTCGACCGGCTCGGCTAGGCTCCCTGAAAAGACGGGAAAGCGTTTTCCACATGTTTCCCTGACAGGTTCTCAGCGGGAGGAACCGATGGCCGTGCGTGAAGTCGGGATCGTCATGAACGGCGTGACCGGCCGGATGGGGTACAACCAGCACCTGGTGCGGTCGATCCTCGCCATTCGGGACCAGGGCGGCATCGAGCTCGCCGACGGCACCCGCGTCGTTCCCGATCCTCTCCTGGTCGGCCGCTCGGAGCAGAAGCTGCGCGACATCGCCGACCGCCACGGCCTGACCCGGTGGACCACCGACCTCGACACCGCCCTGTCCGACCACTCCACCCTGATCTACTTCGACGCCCAGACCACCCGCGCCCGGGAGAAGTCGGTGCTCGCCGCGATCGCCGCCGGCCGGCACGTCTACTGCGAGAAGCCGACGTCGGATTCGGTGGCCGGCGCCCTCGAACTCGTCCGGGCAGCCCGCGAGGCAGGGGTGAAGAACGGCGTCGTCATGGACAAGGTCTTCCTCCCCGGCCTGCGCAAGCTCCGGCGGCTGGTCGAGGGCGGGTTCTTCGGCCGGATCCTGTCCGTACGCGGAGAGTTCGGCTACTGGGTGTTCGAGGGCGACTGGCAGCGCGCGCAGCGACCGAGCTGGAACTACCGCGCCGAGGACGGCGGCGGGATCACCCTGGACATGTTCTGCCACTGGAACTACGTCCTGGAGTCGATCGCCGGCCGGGTGCGCGCCGTCACCGCACGGTCGGTGACCCACATCCCGCGGCGGTGGGACGAGCAGGGCCGGGCCTACGACGCCACCGCCGACGACGCGGCGTACGCGATCTTCGAACTGGAGGACGGCACGATCGCCCAGCTCAACTCCTCCTGGGCGGTGCGCGTCTACCGCGACGAACTGGTGGAGTTCCAGGTCGACGGGACCGAGGGCAGTGCGGTCGCAGGCTTGCGCAACTGCCGGATCCAGCACCGTTCGACCACGCCCATGCCGGTGTGGAATCCCGACCTGCCGGCCACCGAGCCGTTCCGCCAGCAGTGGCAGCAGGTGCCCGACAACGCGGTCTACGACAACGGTTTCAAGGTGGAGTGGGAGCAGTTCCTGCGGTACGTGCTGGAGGAGGACGCCCCGGCGTTCCCGCACGACTTCCTGGCCGCGGCCCGTGGCGTTCAGCTCGCCGAGCTGGGCCTCCAGTCGTCCCGCGAGGGCCGGCGGATCGAGGTGCCGGAGGTCGGCATATGACCGGCGTGCGGCTGAACCTCCCCCAGGCCGACGGATCCATCCGTCCGTACGAGCTGGCGGCACCGCGGCAGTGGCTCCGACGAAGCGACGGGTTCACCTCCCGGGTCGCCTTCGCGGCCGCTCACGTGGTGGCCGATCCGTTCGCCGACAACACTCCCGGCGCTCCTGCCCGGCTGGACTGGGATGCCACGTTGGCGTTCCGGCGACATCTGTGGGCGCACGGCCTGGGAGTCGCCGACGCGATGGACACCGCGCAGCGCGGCATGGGCCTGACCTGGGACACCACCGCGGAGCTGATCCGGCGCAGCGCAGCCGAGGCCGCGACCTGCCGCGGACGGGTGGCCTGCGGCGCCGGCACCGACCAGCTGCCGGCCCTCGGGGCTTCGGACGCCTCCGGGCCGCCGAGCCTGGACGACGTGGTCGCGGCGTACGAGGAACAGCTCGCCGTGGTCGAGGACGCGGGCGCGCAGCCCATCCTGATGGCCAGCCGGCACCTGGCCGCCGCCGCCCGGGACGCCGACGACTACCGCAAGGTCTACGACCGGCTGCTCGGCCAGGTGCGCCGCCCGGTGATCCTGCACTGGCTGGGGCCGATGTTCGACCCCGCGCTGACCGGCTACTGGGGTTCGGCCGACCTGGCCGCAGCGACGCGGACGTTCCTGTCGCTGGTGCACGATCACGCGGACGTGGTCGAGGGTGTCAAGGTGTCCTTGCTGGATGCCGACCACGAGATCGCCGTGCGGTCGAATCTGCCCACCGGCGTACGTCTCTACACCGGGGACGACTTCAACTACCCCGATCTGATCGCCTCCGGTTCGGACGCGCTGCTCGGCATCTTCGCCGCCATCGCACCCGCTGCCGCGACCGCACTGGCCGCACTGGACGCCGGCGACACCGCGGGCTACGACGAGGCGTTCGGGCCGACGGTGCCGTTGTCGCGGCACCTGTTCGGCACGCCGACGTACTACTACAAGACCGGAATCTGCTTCCTGGCTTGGCTTTCCGGACACCAGGATGCCTTCGCGATGGTGGGTGGGCTGCAGAGCGCACGCAGCGTTCCCCACCTGGTGGAGGCGTTCCGGCTCGCCGACCGGGCCGGGCTCCTGCCCGACCCGGACCTCGCCGCGGCCCGGATGCGAACCTTCCTCGCCCTGCACGGAGTCGCCGCGTGACTACCCGCCCCGTCGGCAGGGATGCCGAGAGCACCACCGACAGCACTACCGACAGCACTGTCAAGCCGGACCTGACACGGCTGTCCCTCAACCAGAAGACGACCAACAGCTGGGATGTCGCGCAGGCGGTCGCCGGTTGCGTACGCAAGGGAATCCCCGCCATCGGCCTGTGGCGCGAACCCGTGCAGGACATCGGGGTGGAACGCGCGGCCAAGCTCGTGCGCGACGCGGGTCTTCGGGTCTCCTCGCTGTGCCGGGGTGGTTTCCTCACCGCCGCGGAGCCGGCCGCCCGTCGACGTGCACTCGACGACAACCGGCTCGCCGTCGACGAGGCCGCGGCGCTGGGCGCGCCCTGCCTGGTCCTGGTCGTCGGCGGGCTGCCGGACGGGTCCAGGAACCTCCCCGCGGCGCGGGAGCGGGTGGCCGAGGCGGTCGCCGAACTCGCGCCGTACGCCGGTGAGCGGGGCGTCCGCCTCGCGCTCGAACCCCTGCACCCGATGTACTGCGCGGACCGCGCGGTGCTGTCCACCCTGGCGCAGGCACTCGACCTCGCCGAGCGGTTCCCGATCGAGCGGGTCGGCGTCGTCGTGGACACCTTCCATCTGTGGTGGGACCCGGCCGTCTTCGCCCAGATCGCCCGCGCGGGTGCGCGGATCGCGTCCTTCCAGGTGTGCGACTTCAACCTGCCCATCCCCGCGGACGCGTTGCTGGCCAGGGGAATGATGGGCGACGGCGTGATCGACTTCCGGCCGTTCCGGGAGGCGGTCGACGCCGCCGGCTACACCTGCGACATCGAGGTGGAGATCTTCAACGCCGATGTGTGGGCCGCCGACCCCGACCAGGTGCTCACCACGATGATCCAGCGCTACGCCGACCTCGTACTCTGAGGCGGCCTCCGCTCCCGCGGGGAGGTCGTGAAGCGTCAGTACGCCGCGTCGAGGCGCGCCCGCTGATCAGCACTGAGCTTCAGGTCGACCGCGCCGAGGCTTTCGTCGAGCTGCGCCACCGACGACGCGCCCACCAGTGGGATGACCGGCAAGGGTCCTCCGATCAAGTACGACAGCACGACCTGATTGACGGTGGCACCGGTCTCCTTGGCAACCTCGCCCAACGCCTTCATTCGGCGCGGTGTACCCGGGTGGTCGAACTCCAAGCCCATCGGCTTGTCGTCCCGGACGTACCGGCCGCCGAGGAGCGGTGAGTAGGCGACCAGGGTGAGCGATGGCTCCGCACGCAGGTAGCTGAGCAGATCGCCGCCGACTGCGCCCTGGTTGCCGTCGGGCGAGAGATCGCCCCGAAGGTCATAACGCGGACGCAGATAGGTGTGGCTGTACTGCAGAACCTCGTAGCCGGGCAAGCCCCTGGCCGCGGCGATGGTCCGGGCGCGCTCCACCCGCCAGGTCCAGTGGTTGCTCACTCCGAGCAGCCCGACGGTGCCTTCGGCGACGAGACCGGCGAAGCCCTCGACCGTCTCCTGCACCGGGATGGTGGGATCCTCGATGTGGGCGTAGAGCAGGTCGAGCTTGTCGACACCGAGGCGCTCCCGGCTGCGTTCGGCCGACTCGCGGATCACCTTGGCGGACAGACCTTCGGGATTGTCGATGTAGCTGGTGCCGGGTGCGAGTGGTCGCGCTCCCAGCTTGGTGGCGATGACGATCTCGGGTCCGACGCCACGGGACCGACGCCAGCGGCCGAGCAGCGCTTCGCTCTGCCCTCCCTGGTCGCCGTTCTCCCAGAAGACGTAGTTGTTGGAGGTGTCGACGAACGTACCGCCGGCCTCGACATAGCGGTCGAGGATCTCGAACGACGTCGCCTCGTCCGTGCGGGTGCCGAACAGCATGGCGCCGAGGCTCAGAACACTGACGTCGCGACGGGTCTTGGGGTCCTTGCCGATGGTGCGATAGTCCATGCGGTTGACCGTACTGCCCATGCCGCGTACGCCCCCGAGCCAATGCCGAACCGGCTCTCCGGACCAATGGCCGATGGCCGATGGCCGATGGCCAGAGTTGCGACCTCGCACGGAACCTTCGCTCAGTCAGCGCCAGGTCCTTGTCCATGGGTGGCGGATCGGCGTGTCTCTTCGAGGTCGCGTTGTGGACAACGGGTGAGCTGTCGGTGGCAGCCGTAGAGTTCGAACATGCAACCCGACGACGCAGGGGTACTGCGTGCCCGGTCGCGTTGCCGGTAAGGGCGTCACGTCTTTGTCGCGTCTAGTGTCAATGGGTCCTTGACATCAGGTGGCACAGCTGTCGCCCTCGTGGTAAAAGGGCGCTCCCGTCGGTCGGTGCACTCCGTGGCGAGCGTGCCGGACGTCCGGCCGCCGGGGTGAGCGCAGCGAAGCCGGAGGCGCACTGGTGGCCGGGTGGCCGGTGTGCTGATCTCTCGACACCGGCCGGCGGGTGTGCCCGGGGCGGCTCCCGGAGGGAGGTTGGGTTCAGGCCAAGCCCGAAGATTCCCCGGCGCCGGCCGCCGCGGCGAGTTGCGGCGCCCGCGACTGCTGCTTGCGCGGCATCATGCATCCCGCCCGCCCGGCCCTCGCCGCTGCGGGCGACGACCGCGCGTATGGCAGCAGCAGCGCCACCCGGGTGGATGTACTCGACGCGGACTGGCCGTCGTCGCGGACGAATGCCGGCGCGGCCGGCAGGTCGTGCCCGTTCGCGGCGCATCGGGACGAAGACGTCGAGCAGCAACACCAGGCCGTGCCACAGCACCGGCCGGTGGTGGCAGTCGTGGCGGATCATGCGGCATCACCCTGGCCGTTTGACGGGCGACGCGCCGGGCAGGAAGACCGTGACCGGTACTCGTGTCGAGGTGACGATTGAGGTGAGTTCGCGGTGACCGACGTCGGCGCCCTGTTCAGGACAGGCCAGGTGGCACCCGTCTCGGGCGTCTATCGCTTCATCGAGTCGGTGGACGCGGAGTGCGAACCGACACCGGAGGCCATGAAGATCCCGCTGAGCAAGGGTGAACGGTTTCCTCCGCACCGCAGATGCAAGGGAGCCGTCATCTGGGAGCTGACCGAGCGCGCTTGAGCGCGGCGGCGGCCCGCTCGACGACGACCCGGCGCGGCATACTGGGTGTGGCAGGTTGTGTGTGTTGGTGGGCCGCCCCGTTGCCGGTGGGGCGGCCTTTCCTGTGCCGGCTCACCGGGTACCACCCGCCCCCACGCGCTTATGCCAATTCCCGTCCCGCTGTTGCAGAATGTGGCACCTAGCACTGGCGTGCCCGGACCGGTCGCGAGACACGCGCAGGTACTCGCGCGCAGTGGCCGTGGTGGTGGCTCCAGTGGCGCACCGGAACCTGATGCCCGACACCTGCACCCGACACCGGGCACCAAAGCCGGGCCGCCCACAGACTGGCCGAGAGACCCGTTCAGGCTGCGCGGAGGACACCCAGCAGGCGGGCGACCTCGGCGGCCACCGCGTCGCGTCCCGGCGCGAGGTACTTGCGGGTGTCCACGACCTTCGGGTTGGCGGCGAGATACTCGCGCACCGCACCCGTGAACGCCTGGTTCAGCGAGGTGGCGATGTTGACCTTCGTCATGCCCGCCTCCACGGCCCGGGTGAGGTCGGCGTCGGGCACCCCCGAGGAACCATGCAAGACCAACGGGACCGGCACCGTCTTGCGGTTGGCGGCGATCAGGTCGAAGTCGAGCGATGCGGTCTTCTCCAGCATCGCGTGCGAGGTTCCGACCGCGATGGCGAGCGCATCGATGCCGGTGGACTCCACGAACGTGGCGGCCTCGGCCGGGTCGGTCCGTGCGCCCGGAGCGTGCACGCCGTCCTTGCCGCCGACCTCACCGAGCTCGGCCTCCACGAACACCCCGGCCGCGTGGCAGTGCCCGACGACCTCCCGGGTGGCCTCGACGTTCTCGTCGTACGGCAGGACCGAAGCGTCGTACATCACCGAACCGAACCCGAGCGCGACGGCCTCTCGCACGAGTTCGGGCCGGGTGGCGTGGTCGAGATGGACCGCCACCGGTACCGACGCCGTCCGGGCCACCGCCAGCGTGGCCAGCCCGATCGGCTCCAGTGCCCGGTGGTACTTCACGGCGTTCTCGCTGATCTGCAGGATCACCGGTGCGCCCGCGCGTTCGGCACCGTCAACCAGCGCTTGCGCGTGCTCGAGCTGGATCACGTTGAACGCGCCGACGCCGCGGCCGGCCCGCGCCGCGTCCCCTACGATCTGTCCGGTCGACACCAGCGGCATCGCAGCTTCTCCTTCGTCAGTGGGAAAACAGCTCGTCGGAGGCTGGTTCGTGCGCCACCCAGCCGCCCCGCCGCATCACCGCGACCGTCCGCAGATCCTCGTCCAGGACCACCAGGTCGGCGAACAGTCCCGGTGCCAGCGCACCCACGTCGGCGAGCCCGAACGTCGCGGCCGGTGTGGTCGCGGCCATCCGCGCCGCGTCGCGCAGGTCGAAGCCGGCCTCGCGGACCACCAGCCGGAACGCCGCGTCCATGGTCAGCGTGCTGCCCGCGATCGAGTCGCCGTGGACCAGCTTCACCAGCCCGTGGTCGACTCGTACGCTCTGGCCGCCGAGGTCGTAGACCCCGTCGGGCATCCCGGCGGCGGTCATCGCGTCGGTGACCAGCGAGGTGCGGCCGGGCCCGGCCGAGCGGGCCGCCACCGCGATCACCCCGGGGTGCACGTGCATGCCGTCGGCGATGAGCTCCACCGTCACCCGCGGGTCCTCCAGCAGGGCGCCCACCGGTCCCGGCGCCCGATGGTGCAGCGGCGGCATGCCGTTGAACAGGTGGGTGGCCACCCGCGCACCGGCGTCCACGGCGGCGATCACGGTGGCGTAGTCGGCGTCGCTGTGCCCGACCGCGACGACCACGCCCGCGTCGGTCACCTGGCGTACGGCGTCCAGCCCGCCCGGCAGCTCCGGCGCCAGCGTCACCATCGACACCGTGCCCTTGCCCAGGCGGAGCAAGCGGTCCAGTTCGGCGGGCTCCGCGGGCCGGAGGTACGCGGGGTCGTGAGCGCCCCGGCGGACCTCGCTGATCCACGGGCCTTCCAGGTGTATCCCGGCGACCACGCCGTCGAGCACGAGGTCCGACGTCGCCGCGACCTGGCGTTCCAGCTTCTCCGCGGTGGTGGAGACCAGGCTCGCGAAGGTCGTGGTCGTGCCGTGCGACCGGTGGAACGCCGCCACCCGGGCGGTCTCCTCCGGGTCGGCCCGGAGGTACGACCCGCCGCCGCCACCGTGCACGTGGGTGTCGACGAACCCGGGTACGACGACCCGACCGGACAGGTCGAGGTCGGCGGGCCGGTCCGGCGTTCCGGCACCGACGCCGACGATCCGCTCGCCGTCCACCTCCACCCAGCCGGGTTCGAGGATCTCGTCCGGGGTCACGACCTTGGCGTTCGCCAGCAGCGTCACGGGCTCCTCCGTCGCGTCAGTGCTTCGTGCCTTCGGCCAGCAGGGCCGCGCCCAGACATCCTGCCTGATCACCCAGCGCTGCCCTTACCAGCCTCGGCCGCCGCTGGAACGTCAGCCGATCCTCCAGCCCCCGCCGCAGCGGGTCGAGCAGGAGGTCCTCGGCCTCGGCCAGGCCACCGCCGACGATGACGACCTCCGGTCCGAGCAGGGTGACGGCCGTGTGCAGGACCGTCACCAGCGCGGCGACCGCCTCGTCCCAGACCGCCTGGGCGTCCGGGTCACCTTCGCGGACCCGAAGAGCGACGTCGGCCGCTCCGGACACCAGCGTGCCGGTGCGTGCGGTGTAGCGGCGAGCCACGGCGGCTGCCGACGCGACGCGTTCCAGGCACCCGCGCCCGCCGCAGCCGCACAGCTCGCCGTCGGGCTCGACGACCACGTGCCCCACCTCACCGGCGTAGCCGCCGGCCACCAGCGGGCGGCCGTCCACGATGCAACTGGCGGCGATCCCCGTGCCCAGAGCGATGAACAACGTGTCCCGCGCGCCGGCTCCGGCCCCGAGAACCCGCTCGGCCAGCCCGCCGCCGCGCACGTCGTGGCCGAGCGCGACCGGGATGCCGAGCCGGTCCTGCAGGACCGCGACCAACGGTGCGTTCTCCCAGCCGATGTTGGCCGCCGCGACGGCCACGCCGCGCGGCTCGTCCACGATGCCGGGTACGACGAGGCCGGCGGCCACCGGCGCGTCCAGGCCGATCTCGGGTGCCCGCGCGGCCAGCGTCTCCAGCGCGGACCCGATCTGGTCGACCACGGCGTCCGGGCCGTCAGCGACGGGGGTCGGGAAGCTCATCCGCGCGCGCACCCGGCGCTCGGCGTCGACCAGGGCACCCTTCATGGAGGTGCCGCCGACATCGAGTGCAGCGACGCAGCCGCGCGGCGCCAGGCCGGTGGGCGGAGCGGTGTCGGTCACGCCTGACCCGAGTCGCCGGAGTCCAGGACGACCGACCTGGTGAGGTTGCGCGGGCGGTCGGGGTCGAGCCCCTTGCCCGCGCCGATCTCCACGGCGAGCCGCTGGATGCGGATCAGCTCCGCCATCGGGTCACGCGCGGGCTCGTTGACCACCAGCGCACCGAGCTTGCCCACCTCGTCCAGCAGACCGGCGGGCGGCGTACCGAGGAACCAGATCACCGACGATCCGTCGGTGATGCTCATCGGACCGTGGCGGTACTCCATCGCGGGGTAGGCCTCGGTCCACGACAGCGATGCCTCGCGCATCTTCAGCGCGGCCTCGTTGGCCAGGCCGATCGTCCAGCCGGTGCCGAGGTAGGTGAACTGCCGGCGCTCGGTGGCACCGGCCGGAAGCGGCTCGGTGACCGTGGTCTCGGCGTCGGCGATCGCGCTGGTGAGGTCGGCACCGAGGTGGGTGCGCAGCAGGGCGAGGACGGAGGTGGCGAACCGCGTCTGGACGACCGACCGCTCGTCTGCGAAGTCGAGGACGACCGTCTCGTCCGAGCGCTCCATCACCGGCGTGTTCGGGTCCGCGGTCAGGGAGACCGTGGGCACCCGGCCGTGCAGCCGGGTCAGCGCGGCGAGCACCTCGGTGGTGGTCCCGGACCGCGTGATCGTGACCACCCGGTCGTAGCGCCGGTCGGTGGGCAGCTCGCTGGCGGTGAACGCGTCGGTCTCGCCCTGGCCGGAGCCTTCCCGCAGACTGGCGTACGCCTGGGCCATGAACCACGACGTGCCACAGCCGAGCACCGCGACTCGCTCGCCCGGACGGGGCAGCACCGCCGCGGCGGACTCGGCGAGCGCGACGGCACGCCGCCAGCACCCGGGTTGGCTGGCGATCTCCTCGGTCACGAATTCCATGCCTGGTCCCTTCCGCGAAGTCGGCTGCCCCGCAGCATAGGGCAGGGACGCCCATTTGTGCATGCTTTCCGGCATAAATGAGCACTGTTGTGCAAGATCGGCAACACCGGACTTCCCCGCGTCCTACTCGGGGTGATTGTTCCCGGATGTGTGTTCAAGCACCAGCTTTGCAGGCTCCGGGCACTCTATGATCGGTTCTCCTACTACCCGCGCAGCTTCGAACAGCCCCATGAGCGCCCGCGGAGCCGCGGTACCGAACAGAGGCGATGCCCATGAACCGCTACGAGCGGCTCAACGCGATCCTCGAGCTCGTCGCCGAACGCGGCCGGATCGACGTCGAGACCCTGGCCGAGGAACTCGCCGTCTCCACCGCGACCATCCGGCGAGACCTCGACCACCTCGCCCAGCAGCAGTTCCTCACCCGTACCCGCGGCGGAGCGGTCGCGCACAGCGTCGCCTACGACCTGCCCCTGCGCTACAAGACCGCCCGCCAGGCGACGGAGAAGCAGCGGATCGGCCAGGCGGCCGCCGACCTCGTGGCGGTCGGCATGGTGATCGGCATCAACGGCGGCACCACCGCCACCGAGGTGGCCCGCGCCATCGCCACCCGCACCGACCTGCGCTCACCCAACGAGGGACGCCGGGCGATCACCATCGTCACCAATGCCGTCAACATCGCCAACGAGCTCACCGTCCGCCCGCACGTCAAGATCGTCGTCACCGGCGGTGTCGCCCGGCCGCAGTCGTACGAACTCGCCGGTCCGCTGGCCACCCACATCCTGGAGGGCGTGAGCCTCGACCTCGCCATCCTCGGCGCGGACGCGGTCGACCCGCTGCACGGCGCGAGCGCCCACCACGAGGGCGAGGCGGACATCAACAAGCTGATGGCCTCCCGCGCCCGGCGCGTGGTGGTGGTCGCCGACAGCTCCAAGATCGGCGGCCAGGCGTTCGCCAGGATCCGCCGGCCGGAGGAGATCGACATGCTGATCACCGACGTCGGCGTCGGCGACGACGCGGTGGCGAAGTTCGAGGAGGCCGGCGTCCAGGTGATGCGCGTCTGAGGCCGCGCGTCTTGGACAAGCGCGTCTTGGACAAGCGCGTCTGGGACTGGCCAGCCGGGGTCCGAGACTCCCGGCAGGGGCGGCGCGTGCCGTCTGGGAAAGTCGGGCCATGCGCATCCTGCACATCTCCGACCTGCACGTCGAGCCCGCGCCGGAGGAACGCCTGCCCGGGCTGATGGCCTCCCTCGACCGTGACCGGGACCCGCTGCGGCGTGTCGGCGCCGACCTGATGATCGTCTCCGGCGACCTGACCACCTACGGAAGCTCCCGGCCCGAGCACCTCGCCCTGGCCCGGGAATGGCTGGACGGCCTGGACGTCCCGTACCTCGCCGTGCCCGGCAACCACGACCTCGGACCGAGCCCCGACCGTGGCGCGCGCAGCCCCGTCCAGGAGGCGTACGAGGACGTGCCGTACGGCCGGACGGGGTACGGCCGCACCTTCGGCACCGATCCGGTGGAGGTACGCGACCTCGGCCAGCTGCGCGTCGTCGGCTTCGGCGTGCGCGAGGACGACCCCGACGGCGTACTCCCCCGGCTGGCCGAGACACTCGCCGCCGACACCCGGCCGGTGATCCTGGTCGGCCACTACCCGCTCGTACCGACCCGGGACCCCAAGCCACACGAGGAGTTCGGCTCGGAGGCGTTCGTACCGCGCACCGGCGCGGCGCTGCTGGACCTGATCCGCCGGCAGCCGAACGTCCGGCTGTACGCCTGCGGCCACGTGCACGTCACGTCCGTACGGCCACTCGCGCCGCACTGCACCCAGGTGACGGCGGGCTCGCTCGGCCAGGGAGCCAGCACCTACCGCGTGTACGACGTGGACTCGTCCGGCCTCACCTACGCCACCGCGCTGGGCGCCGGGCCGCTGGGGTTCTGGCACACCGTGGACCCCAACCTGTCCGGGGAGTTCTCCCTCGGCACCGGCACCGAACGCTCCGGTCGTCTCATCTGGTGACGTGTCGGGGAAAACGTTGTTGTCTGTTCGCCCGGCACCGCGTACGGTCGGGCGTACACGAGGAAGGAGGTGGTCCAACGCATGCATAGCTTTGGGACTCGTGAGGTGGCTGTCCGCTAGCCGCTGTCCCCTTAGTAAGGACTGACTGCCGATCACCGGCTCGTCCTGAGGGTGCCCGCGCCAACGCGTGTGTGTGCACCGGATGGCGGTCGGCGAAACCAAGGGGCAGCCACCCGACCCGCGGGCGCTGGAATTAGTCCCTCCAGCACAAAAAGCCCGCGGGTCGTCCCATGCCCGAAACCGGTTCGGGCGCGGAAACCGGGGCGGGCGCTCAGGGCGCCAGCCGCTCCACGATCCAGTTCTTCTCCGTACGCCGATACCGCACGCGGTCGTGCATCCGGCCCTGCCGGCCCTGCCAGAACTCCACCACTTCGGGGCGTACGCGATATCCGCCCCAGAAGTCCGGAAGCGGCACGTCCTCGGTGCCGGCGAACCGCTCGACCGTCTCGGCATACAACCGGTCCAGGCTCTCCCGGTCGGCGACCACCTCCGACTGGGGACTCGCCCACGCGCCGAGCCTGCTCTCCCGCGGCCGGCTCGCGAAGTACGCGGCCGACTCCTCCCGGCTCACCCGCGCGGCGGGGCCGGTCACCCGGACCTGGCGCTCCATCGCGTGCCAGGGGAAGACCAGCGCGGCGTTCGGGTGGGCGTCCAGGTCCGCGGCCTTGGCGGAGCCGTAGTTGGTGTAGAAGACGAAGCCGCGATCGTCGAGGCCCTTGAGCAGCACGGTCCGCGCCGAGGGAACGCCGTCCGCGCCGACGGTCGCGACCACCATCGCGTTCGGCTCGGGCACCTCCTCGGCCAGCGCGTCGGCCAGCCAGGTGTGGAACAGCACCAGGGGATGGCCGGGAAGCTCGCTCTCCACGAGCTCGCCGCGGCCGTAACGCCGGCGCAGCGCGGCCAGTTGGGCCGGCGACGGAAGCTGCGGCGCCTGGGCACCGCGGTGCGCCTCGCCACCGAACGACGCGGGGTCGCTCCCGAACGGCGGCTCTGTGCCCAGGGGCGGCACGGGACGGATCGGCGGCTCTTCACCGGCGGACCGCGGACCGTTTCCCGTCCCGCCTGCCTCCTCGTGTACGTCCATGCACCCCGACACTAGGGCATCTCCCGGAACACTCCTTGGCTTCGCGCCGCCGACCTTGACGTCGAGCACGCGTGAAGTGCCACCGTGGACACCACGAGCGAGCACACTCGCGAACCCTGGCCGCGGACGATCGGGGCGGCCGAGCTGCACCGGGGCGACCGGCTGGTGGCGATGATCGCCCCACCGCGCCCAGGACTGAGCCAGACCGCGCGCACAGCCGGGCGCCGCCGGCCCGGCCCACCCGGCTGACACAATGGCGGAGCCGGACACAGACGTCTGGGTGACCCGTTCGTCCCGCTCCCCGCCCGTCCGCAGAGGTGGCACCCGTGGCTGACGCCCTCGATCCCGCACGCATCACCATCCCGCCCGACCGGCTGCCCGGCGACGGCCGGTTCGGTTCCGGCCCGTCGAAGGTCCGCCCGGAGGCGCTGGCCACCCTCGCCGGCCCGGCCGCCTCGCTGATGGGCACCTCCCACCGGCAGGCGCCGGTCCGCAAGCTCGTCCGGCGGGTCCGGGAGGGCATCGCCGAGCTGTTCGGGCTCCCCGACGGCTACGAGGTCGTTCTGGGCAACGGCGGCAGCACGGCGTTCTGGGACATCGCGGCACACAACCTCGTCCGCGACCGGGCGCAGCACCTGTCGTTCGGCGAGTTCTCCGCGAAATTCGCGTCGGTGACCGACGGGGCGCCGTTCCTCGGCAAGCCCACCGTCGTCAGGGCCGAGCCCGGATCACTCGTCTCGCCGACCGCCGAGGCCGGTATCGACGCGTACGCCTGGCCGCACAACGAGACCTCGACCGGCGTGATGGCACCGGTGCGCCGCGTGCCCGGCGCCGACGCCGACTCGCTGGTCCTCGTCGACGCCACCTCCGGCGCGGGCGGCCTGCCGGTCGACATCGCCGAGGCCGACGTCTACTACTTCGCGCCGCAGAAGAGCTTCGCCTCCGACGGCGGGCTGTGGCTCGCGATCATGTCGCCGCGGGCGCTGGCCCGGGTGGACGAGATCGCGGCGTCCGGCCGCTACGTGCCGACGTTCCTCGACCTGCCGACCGCGATCGACAACTCGCGCAAGGACCAGACCTACAACACCCCGGCGATCGCCACCCTCGTGCTCCTCGCCGAGCAGCTGGACTGGCTGCTCGGCCTCGGCGGGCTCACCGGTGCGGTCGAGCGTACGACCGACTCCTCCAGCCGGCTCTACACCTGGGCGGAGAAGTCGGAGTACGCCACGCCGTTCGTGACCGACCCGAACGCCCGCTCGCTGGTCGTCGGCACCATCGACTTCGACGCGGCGGTGGACGCCTCGGCGGTGGCGAAGGTGCTCCGGGCCAACGGCGTCGTGGACGTCGAGCCCTACCGCAAGCTCGGCCGCAACCAGCTGCGGGTGGCGATGTTCCCGGCGGTCGAGCCGGCGGACGTGGAGGCTCTGACCGGCTGCATCGACTACGTGGTGGAGCAGCTGCGCGCCCACTGACCTGCACGGCGTCCGGGGATCACGGCCCTTCGGGATCACGGCCCTTCGGGATCACGGCCCTTCGGGATCACGGCCCTTCGGGGTCGCGGCCCTCGTCGCGGTACGTCGGCCATCGGCGCCTGCCCCCACCGTGGTCCTCGGCCCATCGCGGCGGGTTTCCGGCCGGCTCGTCGGGCCAGTCGGCCTCGGCGGGCGGCCGAGCCGCAGGCGGCCGGGCACGTCGTCCCGGTGCACCGGCCGAGCCCGGCGCCGGGGGCGGACCACCCGTGCGGGGTAGTCCGGACGACCGCGGCCGATCGGCTGGGCGAGGCGGCGGTACGTCGTTCCCGCGTTCTCGCCGCCAGTCCTCGTCCTCCCACGGGAGCGGGGTGTCGTCGCGGCCGCCACGCGGGGCCGACTGCACCCCCGGGTGCGGCGCCGGCCGCTGGGCCGACTGCTGGGCCGACTGCTGGGCCGACTGCTGGGCCGACTGCTGGGCCGACTGCTGGGCAGAGGGCTGCGCCGAGCGGTCGGTACGTCGCTGCCCACCCTGGTCCTCCGGCCGCCCGGCCGGCTCCGCCGGCCAGATCGGACCCCGGCCCACGTCGCCGTACCCCGCGGCCTGCACCGACCTCGGCGGGCGGGCGTACGCCTGCGTCGGCGACTCGGCGTACGGTGGCTCGGCCGACGCCGGCGGGCGGCGTGAACCCGGCGCCCGGCCCGGTCCCGGCTTCGGTGCGAGCCGCCCACGTCGGCGTGAGGCCGGGTAGGCCGCCAGCCCGGCCAGCAACGCGGCGCCGACCACCAGGAGCAGGATCCAGCGCGGCAGACCGCTCAGCAGGGACCCGTCGCTTCCGCCGGAGGTGGGTGCCTGCGCGGTCGGGGTGGGCGACGGAGTGGCGCCCGGTGGCCGGCGCGAGGGAGCGGACGCGGCCGCGGTGAACGGCATCTCGTACACCGGCGAGTTGGTGCCCTCGCTACCCAGGAACAACCGCTTCCCGTCCGCGCCGACCGCGACGGACTCGCCCTGCCGCTGCGGCCGACTCAGCGAGATGGTGCGTTCGGGCTTGCCACCGGGCCAGCGCAGCACCCGCACGTCGGCGTACGTCCGCAGCACGATCGCCGAGCCGTCGGGAAGGAACGTGCCGTCGGTCACCATGGGGGGAGCGTCGGCGACCTTGGTGAGGGTGGCGGTGGTGCCGGGCACGAGGCTGGACGGCGCGGCGTAGATCGCCCCGCCGCCGGGGTCCTTGGTCACGACGTAGACCCGGGCGGTACGCGGGTCGACCAGTAGCGCCTCCGCGTCGTGCGCCCCGTCGGGGTACCTGAACCGGAACCGGCTCCACTCCACGGGCTGGTCGCCGATGGAGTTCGGCTCGCGGAAGCGGTAGATCGTGATCCTGTCGCGCACGCGGGCGTTGTCGCCGATGTCCCCCACCCAGATGCGCTGGTCAGGGCCGGGGGCGATGGCCTCCCAGTCGACGTTCTCGGCGGTCCGGAGCGAGATCGTCGCCGCCACCCGCCCGCGCGGGTCGAGCAGGAACACCCGCGGCTCGTCGCCGGAGTCGTTGTGGGTGTAGAAGTACCCGCGGTGCACCGCGCTCGCGACCAGTCCGCTGGACTCGGTGATCCGGGAGTCGCTGATGCTGAAAGCCCTGCGCTCCTTGGCCGGATCCGCCGGGGCAGCGTACGACGGAGTGACGTACGACGGCACCATCACCGCGCCGAGCAGCAGCGCCGCGAACGCCGTGGCGAGGCGGCGTGACCACGGCCGGCCCGCCGGGCGGAGTCGGCCTGACAGGTGACCGTCGAGTGCGGGATGCGCCCTCACGTCCGTCGTCCCTCCAGCCGGTCGTGCTCGGAAGCGACGAACTCCATCACATCAACCTGGTGACCCACAAGTCTTCCGGACGCTGCGGTCAGACCGTCGGTGCGCACAGCCGCCGCCTTTCACGAGGAGATCGGTGGCGGGCCCGAGCGCGTGCGGGCCCGGCCCGGCATCGCGCCATTGTCGACCATCTCCCCCCGGCGACCACCTCGCCCCAGGGTCGGCCTCCGGTTCCGCGTCCGGTATTCACCACCCGCCGACCTGTCCGCGCCCGGTGATCGGGCCGTAGGGTTGGTGATCGCTCATCGAAGCCGGGAGACATTCGGATGCAGATCCTCACCAGACCCCTCGAGGCCCTGTTCACCATGGTGGTCGCGGGGTTGCTGTGGGTGCTCACCGCCGTTCCGCTGGTGACCCTCGGCCCGGGGACGGCCGGTCTCGCCGCGGTGATGATGGAGTGGGGCGAGGACGGTCCGCCGTCGGTGTGGTCGACGTTCTGGGGCGGCTTCCGGAGCCACCTGCGGCAGAGCCTGGGCCTGGGGTTCGCGGCCGCCGTCGCCGGCGGGTTGCTGACGATCGACCTGCTGTACGGCCTGCGGGCGACCGACGCGCCGCTGCGGGCCGTGGTCATGGTCGCCGCGATCATCGGGTTCCTCGCCGTCGGCGGCACGCTGGTCTTCCTGTTCCCGGTGATGACCACCTATCCCGCACCGTGGCGGCGGGTGCTGCGCAACAGCGCGCTGTTCGCGGCGGCGCATCCGCTGACGACGCTGCTCAGCCTGCTCCTGTTGCTGCTCGCGGCGCTGCTGGTGATCACGGTGCCCGCGGCGGTGCCGGCGATCGCCGGGTTCTTCACCTGGGTGATCAGCCGGCTGGTCCGCCGGGTGTTCCGCAGGTTCGCGGCCCGCCAGGAGGCGGTCGCCGCCAGGTCCCGGCGTACGGACTCAGTCGCGGCGAGCTAGCTCCGACCACTCGGTGCGCGCCGGAACCTCCGGCAGCCGGCGCAGGCACTCCTCGGTCGCCGCGTCGGCGGCGGTGTAGACGACCATCCGCGCGTCGGGGTGTTCGCGCAGCCACAGGCTGGTGGTCTCCAGTCGGAGCGGGCCGACCTCACGGTGCAGGAACAACTTGACGCGGGTGGTGGGACTGGCGACCGCGTGGTCGTTCCACATCGCCGCGAAGTCGGATGAGACCTCGGTGAGCTCGCGGACCAGGTTCGTCCAGGCCGGCTCACCCACGTGCTCCGCGCTCGCGCCGCGGAACAACGCCAGCGAGTGCCCGGCCTCGACGTCCCAGTCCACCAGCATCCGCCGCCACGACGGTTCGGTGAACAACAGCCACAGGACGTTGCGCCGGTGCTGGGGCAGGGCGCGCCAGTCACCCATCAGCAGCCGGTCCGCCCGGTTGCCGGCCACCAGGTCGTACCGCGGGGTGACGACGTGCGCCGGGTAGGGGTCGAGGGCGTCGAGTACGCGCTGGATCACCGGGTCGACCGGACTGGGCGGGCTCGGCCGCTCCGGAGGGGTGGCGCCGGACAGCGCGAACAGGTGGCGGGTCTCGTCGGGATGCAGCCGCAGACTGCGCGCGATCGCGTCGAGGACGGACGGCGAGGCGTTGATCCGGCGGCCCTGCTCAAGCCAGGTGTACCAGGTGACACCGACCCCGGCGAGCTGGGCGACCTCCTCCCGGCGCAGGCCCGGCGTACGGCGGCGTCCGCCGGGCGGCAGGCCGACGTCCTCGGGCCGCAGGCGTTCCCGGCGCGAGCGCAGGAACGCCGCGAGCTCGGCGCGCCGGGGTTCGACGCCGCGCGGATCGATGTCGCGCTGGTCGGCGCTGTGCGGGTCGACACTGCTCGGTTCGGCGGTCACGGACACCATGATGCTCCGGCTGCGGAACCGGTGCCAGGTAGTGCCGATACCAGGATGAGCACACTCTGGTACCAGGCTCGCGAGCGCCGAATGCTGACTGCGTGACTACCACCGCCCTCCCTTCCACGGCGGGCAGGACCGCCCGGGTAGCCGACCGGCTCGCCCTGCCGGTCCTCCTGCTCGGCTCGTTCCTCGCCACCGCCAACTTCTTCGTCGTCAACGTCGCCTTGCCCACGATCGGCAGGTCCCTGCACGCGAACGCCGCCGTGCTGCAGTTGGTCGTCGCGGCGTACTCCGTGTCGTACGCCGCCGCGCTGGTCGCCGGCGGCCGGCTCGGTGACCGCTTCGGCCGGCGACGGATGTTCGTCCTCGGACTGGCCGGGTTCGCCATCTCCGGTCTCGCCTGCGGCCTGGCCGGCAACGCCTGGACCCTCACCGGCGCCCGGCTCGTCCAGGGTGCGGCTGCCGGGATCTTCGTACCGCAGGTACTCAGCACGATCCAGGCCGGCTACACCGGGCCGGGGCGTCAACGTGCGCTTGGGGGCTTCGGCGCCACGCTCGGAATCGCCTGTGTGGTCGGGCAGTTGTACGGCGGCGTGGCGGTGACCTTCGACGTCGCGCACCTGACCTGGCGGCTGGCCTTCCTGCCGTTCGCGCCGGTCGCGTTGCTGGTCGCCGCGCTGGCGGTCCGCTTCGTCCCCGAGACCCGGGGCCGGCCGCTTCCGCTGGACCTGCGGGGCGCGGCACTGCTCACGCTCACCCTCGTCCTGCTGCTCGTGCCGCTGAGCGTCGGGGCGGGTGCGGGGTGGCCGACGTGGGCCTGGGTCGCCCTGGCCGCGACGCCGGTCGTGGCGTACGGGTTCGTCCGCGACCAGGCGGCACGCGAACGCGCCGGCGGTGCGCCGCTGCTGCCGCCGTCGCTGGTCCGGTTGCCGTCGTTTCGGCGGGGGCTGGCCGTCGTCGCGGTGTTCTTCGTCGGCCTGGGCGGGTTCCTGCTCACCACCGGCATCTCGCTGCAGGAGGGCCTGGGCATGAGCCCGCTCGGCGCGGGATTCGCGCTCGCGCCGTACGCGCTCGGCTTCCTCGCCGCCTCGCTGACCGTGCCGCGGCTGGTCGGGCGGTACGCCGGCCGGGTGATCGTGGCCGGTGCGGTCGTCCTCGCGACCGGCCTGGCCGTGGCTGCCGTCCAGGCGAGCGTGGGGTACGACGGACTGACGACCCGGACCCTGCTGCCGGCGTTCGTCGTGATCGGCTTCGGCCAGGGCCTGGTGATGATCCCGGTGTTCGGGGTCGTCCTGGCCGGGGTACCCACCGACCGGGCCGGAGTCGCCAGCGGCGTCCTCACCACCACCCAGCAGGCGACCATCGCGGTCGGCGTGGCTGCGCTCGGCACGGTGTTCTTCCGGGTCGCGTCGACCGGTGCCGCGACCGGCTCCGCGACCGGCGCGGCCGCCGGAGCCGACTGGCGAGGTGCCACGGTGGCGGTGCTCGCCGCGGAGGCCGTCCTGGCCCTGCTGACCGGGATCATCGCCACCCGCCTCCTCAACTCCTCGGAGTGATCTCCGGTGGGTGATCCCCGGCGACTGATCGACGCCGTGGACCGGGGGTGCGTGCCCGGTCCACGGCCGGGCGGCAGAGGATGGGGTGTGACCCAGACCCGCAACTCCCCCACCGGAACCGACCAGCACGCCCCGCCGGCGCAGCTCGCGGTGGGCATCGCGATCACGTTCGTGATCGGCGTCCTGCTCGCCTGCCAGTCGAGGGTGAACGGCCAGCTCGGCTCGGAACTCCACGACGGGATCGTCGCCGCCACCTGGTCGTTCGGCTCCGGGTTCGTGGTCCTGGTGATCGTCGCCGCGCTCGTCCCCGGCATGCGGTCCGGGCTGCGTTCGGTGCTGGCCGCCCTGCGCGCCGGGCGCTCCGAGCGCTCCGGCAGCACCGAGGGGGACTCGCCGTGGGCGCTGCGGCCGTGGCAGGTCCTCGGCGGCGTCTGCGGGGCGTACCTCGTGGTCACCCAGTCCGCGACCGTCGGCCTGGTCGGCGTGGCCGTCTTCACGGTCGCGGTGGTCGCCGGGCAGGCTGGCAGCAGCCTGGTCGTCGACCGGCTGGGCCTGGGTCCGGGTGGACGGCAGCCGGTGACGACCCGGCGGATGGTCGGCGCGGTGCTGGCGCTCGGCGCGGTCGTCCTCACCGTCGCCCACCAGTTGGGTACGCCGGCGACCGCGGCGCTGGCGATCCTGCCCGCACTGGCCGGGGTGGGTACCGCGTGGCAGCAGGCGGTGAACGGCCGGGTGGCGCGGGCCGCCGCCGGACCGCCCTCCGACGCCGGCACCCGGCCCGGGCGCAAGCCGGCGGGGACCAACGGCAACGGCCTGCTCGCCGCGCTGGTGGCTGCGCTGACCAACTTCGGTGTCGGTACGGCCGCGCTGGTGATCGCCGCCGCGGTCGACGTCGGGCTGCGCGGCATGCCGACCGCCTGGCCCACCAACCCGCTGCTGTACATCGGCGGGTTGTTCGGGATCGCGTTCATCAGCCTGGCGGCGTACGTCGTGAAGATCACCGGCGTACTCCTGCTCGGCCTGACCTCGGTGGCCGGGCAGCTCGTCGGCGCGCTGGTCCTGGACGCGGCGCTGCCGACGAGTTCGGCCCACCTGACCGTGACCACCATCTCCGGGACGCTGCTCACCCTGGTGGCGGTGGCCATCGCCGCCGCCCCGGCCCGGCGGCGATCCGCCGCCACCTCCGGCTGACGGAGGCGGTCACGGTGTCCAGCGCGGGTCCCGTCCGCTGAGCGCCAGCACCCGGTCCAGGTCGCTCGCGGTCGCCGGCACCTCCAGCGGCGTACCGAACAGCCCCATCGCGCGCGCCTGTTCGGCCGACCGGGCCGTCGCGTCGTACGCCGCCCGCGCCACGTCGCCCGGGCAGTCCAGGCGCTGTCCGGTCGCCACGGCCAGGTCCCAGCCGTGCAGGACGAGCTCGCCGAACAGCATCTGCGCCACGAAGTCGGCCGGGAGTTCGGTCTCGCCGCCCATCCGCGTCGTCCCGTCCTCCGCGCCGGGTTCACCCCACGCGGCGACCGCCCGGTCCAGCTGGGCGGCGTAGGACTTCACCCACTCACCGTGCAGGAAGTCGTGGTCCGGCGCCAGCATCGCTGGGTCGGGCAGGTCGGCGACGGGTCGCTTGCGGGCGCTGAGCTCGCTGACGTGGCCGGTCCACAGGATCAGGTGGTTGAGCAGCGCCCGTACGTCGTACTCCGTGCACGGTGTCGGCGACCCGAGCTGTTCGGGTCGTACGCCGCGGACGACCGCGATCGCGGACCGGGCGGCCCGAGCCATCAGCGGCTGGATTTTCATCGCTGTCCCTTCGCTCGTTCCCCGCCGATGCCGGATCGGCGGCTGCCTGTCGACGCCGGTCAGTCAACCCGGGCGGCGGGGTGCAGGTCTTGAAGAAACGCGACCGACCGCCGTCCGGGCAGGTGCCGACAGCCGGTCGCGGGCCCTGTCGGCGCCCGGCCCTAGGCTCGCGGTGTGAACGGATCCGCACCGGTGCAGGGGTTGGACAGCACGCGCGGGATCCTGCACGCCCGGGAGGGTCTGCGGCGGTTCGAGCTGCGCCGGCGGCTGCCCTCACCAACGGTTGCCGGGCTGGTCTCGCACTACTGGATCGTGTCCTGGGACCTGCACGGGCAGCCGCCGCACACCCAGCGCGTCCTGCCGTACCCCTGTGTCAACGTCATCTACGAGGCTGCGCGCAGCCGGGTCGCCGGAGTGCTGCGCACCCCTCATCCGCAACTGCTCGCCGGTACCGGCCGGGTGCTCGGCGTGATGTTCCGGCCGGGCGGGTTCCGGCCGCTGCTGGGCCGGTCGGTGGCCACGATCACCGACCGGTTCCTGCCGCTCGCGGAGGTCTTCGGTGCCGAGGGAGACGAGGCGGCGGCCGCGGTGCTCGCCGCGCCGGACGACGACGGTCTGGTCGCGGCGGCGGAAGAGTTTCTCACCCGGCTTGTCGTCCGCGCGCGTGGGCGGGACGCCTCCACCCTGTCCACCGCCGAGCGGGTGGCCGGGATCGTCGAACTGGTCGCGACCGACCCCACCATCGTGCGCGTGGACCAGCTCGCGGCCCGGCTCGGGCTCGGTGTCCGGGCGCTGCAGCGGCTGTGTGCGGAGTACGCCGGTGTCGGACCGAAGTGGGTCATCCGGCGCTACCGTCTGCATGAGGCCGTCGAACGCGCGGCCGAGGACCGCGACCCGGACTGGGTACGCCTCGCCGCCGACCTCGGCTACAGCGACCAGGCACACCTGGTGCGCGACTTCACCGCGGCCACCGGGCAGTCGCCGAGCCGCTACGCCCGCGCGGCCCGGCGCCAGACCTGACGGCGACCCGCGCCCGACCGGAACAGACCCTCCGACGGACGGACGAACAGAGCATGGTCGAACTCAAGACCGCGAACGAGATCGCCGCGATGCGGGCCGCCGGCCGGGTCGTCGCGCAGACGCTGGCCGCCTGCGCGGAGGCCGCCCGGCCCGGCGTACCCCTGCGCGACCTGGACGAGGTGGCCCGGGGCGTGCTCGCGGCCAACGGCGCGAGGTCGTCGTTCCTCGACTACCACCCGCACTTCGCGCCGACCCCCTTCCCGGCGGTCCTGATCACATCGGTGAACGACGTGATCGTGCACGGCATCCCGGACGACTACCGCCTCGCCGACGGCGACCTGCTGAGCATCGACTTCGGCGCCGAACTCGACGGCTTCCACGGCGACGCGGCCACCAGCCTGGTGGTGGGGACGGCCACCGATCCCGCGGACGAGAAGCTGATCGCGACCACCCGGGCCGCCCTGGACGCCGGCATCGCCGCCGCCACACCCGGCAACCGGATCGGCGACATCTCCCACGCCATCGGGCGGATCGGCCGCGACGCCGGGTACGGCATTCCCGCCGACTTCGGCGGGCACGGAATCGGCCGGCAGATGCACGAGCCGCCGTCGGTGCCCAACGAAGGAAGGCCCGGACGCGGCTTTCCGCTGCGGCCCGGCCTGGTGATCGCGATCGAGCCGATGTTCATCTCCGGCGGCCACGACGGCTACCACGCCGCGCGGGACGGATGGGCGCTGTGCAGCGACGACCGGAGCCGGGCCGCGCACGTCGAGCACAGCGTGGCGATCACCGAGGACGGCCCGGTCGTGCTCACCCTGCCCTGACCGCGGCGGCTGACTGCGGGACTCGACCGGCTCGCGCCGGTCAGGTCACCGTCACCTCGATCGCGTGGTAGCCGCTGGCGCCGTCCGGCGCCGGCGGGGCGACCGCGGCGGACTGCACCTGCCCGGCACCGTCGAACGCCCGTACCTCCAGTTGGTACCTGCCCTCCGGCGCCTGCCAGGTCCAGCTCCACTGCCGCCAGGAGTCCTTCGTCGGCTGCCCGGCCAGCCGCGCGACCTGCCACGGTCCGCTACCGGCCCGCACTTCGACCCGGGAGACGCCGCGGTGCTGTGCCCAGGCCACGCCGGCGACGGTCACCGCGCCCGCCGGCACCTTCGCGTCGCTCGCGGGTACGTCGATCCGGGAGGCGGTCTTGATCGGTCCCTGCGCCGACCAGCCCCGGGTCGTCCAGTACGCCTGGAACCGGTCGAACCTCGTCACCTCGACGTCCACCACCCACTTGGTGGCCGAGACGTAGCCGTACAGCCCGGGCACCACCATCCGCACCGGGAAGCCGTGCTCCAGCGGCAGCGGCGCGCCGTTCATCCCGAACGCCAGCATCGCCGCCCGGCCGTCGGTGAGCGCCGACAACGGCGTGCCGCACGTCCAGCCGTCCGCCGACGTCGACTTCACCGCGTCCGCACCGGGACGGACGCCGGCCTCCTCCAGCAGGTCGGACAGCAGTACGCCGGTCCACAGGGCGTTGCCGGCCAGATCGCCGCCGACCTCGTTGCTCACGCAGGTCAGCGTCACCCACCGGTGCACTATCTGCCGTCTGCGCAGGTCGGCGACGGACAGCTCCAGCGGACGGTCGACCATGCCGTGAACGCGCAGCCGCCAGCTCGCCGGGTCGACCACGGGCACCGACAGGGCGGTGTCGATGCGGTAGAAGACGTCGTTCGGAGTACGCCAGGGGGTCAGGTCGCGGATGCGCAGGTCGGCGCCGGCGGGTACGGCCGTGGTGGGCGGGCGCGGCACCGGGAACGACGCCCGCGCGTCGGCCACCGCCCCTCGCCGGCGCAGCAGCAGGGAGCCCGCGCCGGCCGCGACCAGCGAACCGGCGACGACCAGCCCGCCTCTCAGCAGCAGGTCCCGCCGCGCCTGCGCGGCTGCCGAACCGGCACCCGGCTCGGCCCGTGCTGCCTTCGCACCTGCCGGCTCGGCCGGCTCAGCCGTTCGTTCGACGGCCCGTAGCGCCCAGACGAGCACGCCACCGGCGGCGAGCGCGGCGAGCAGCGACGGGACGATCGCGGCGGCACCCGCGTCCGGGCGGCTGGCGGCGGCCAGCGCACCGACCAGGCCGAGTACGCCGAAGACCACCCAACCCAGCGGGCGGCGCCACCACCCGGCCAGGCCGGCCAGCGCGCCGAGCGCCACGACGAGCACCACGATTCCGGTGACGAGCACGGGCTTGTCGGCAGTACCGAGCGTGCGGATGCCGAACTCGCGTACGGACGCCGGGATGACATCGATGAACGCCGCGCCCACGGCCACCACGGGCGCGGACCGGGGTTCGGCGATCAGGCCGGCCGCGAGCTGGGCGAGGGCAAGACCCGCGCCGGCCGCCACGACACCGGCGCCCGCCGCCCACGTACGAAGGCCCGGCCGCGGCCGGGACCCGCGTCTGGAACCGGGCCCGGCGGCAGGCCCGGAGTTCGTCGTTCCCATCCTCGAATCCTCACCCCGCCTGCTCGGTCTGGCCAGCGCGGGCCGGAGTCGGGGTGGAAGCGTTCGGATTCCGTAATCACTCCGACCGGCTCGGGACGCGGCGCTCAGCCCCGGGTGAGCGCCGCCACGACCACGATCGCCACGAGGAGCAGGAGCACGCCGGGGATCACCAGCCGCCGGTACCGAGGATGCACGTCTGGGAGGCTACCTGTCCGCGCTCGTGTGGTCGGCCCGGCCCGTGAGCGGCCAGTCGGCGACCGTCTCGTAGCGCGGGTGCCGCCCCTCGCCCTGGCCGAGGTGGGACGCCACGAGTTCGAGGCGGTCGGCGACCCACTCCGGGCCGCCGTAACCGGCCAACTCGGCCGTCACCTGCCCTACGTCGGCCGGCTCGCGCAGCCGGGCGAGCGTCAGGTGCGGCTTGAAGCGCCCTTCGCGTACGTCCAGCCCACTGCGGCGGGCCGCAGCCGACACCGAACCAGCCAGCGCTCGCAGCGGGCGCAGGTCACCGTCGATCCCGGCCCACAGAACCCTGGCTCGGCGCACCGAGCCGAAGCCGCCGCTGCCGGCGACCCGAAGCCGCATCGGCGGGTACCGCCCGGCGGCTCGCCCCAGGCGGCGGTGAAGGTCGGTGCGCGCGGAGTCGGGCACCTCACCCAGGAAGGCCAGGGTGAGGTGCCACTGTGCCCGCAGCGACCAGCGGTAGTTGTCGTCGGACGCGACCGGCGCGAGCCGTTCGCGCACCTGGGCGAGCTCGTCGGCCAGGTCGTCGAGCACCGCGGGCGGCGGGACCACGGCGACGAACAACCGCATCAGCGCACCGGCCGGACTACAGCGTCGCGGACCGGCCGGCCCCGCCGCGCCGTGACTGGCGGGCCGAGACCTGTGTCCGCCACGGACGCACCGCCTGTGGTGTCGGGCCCGAGCAGCGGGTGGTGGCGACCGAACTCCATGCCGGCACTCTCTCACCGGTCGGCGCCGGCGCGCGGCGCACCGCCGATCGGGGCGGAACGACCGCAGCGGGCCGACCCTCGCCGGATGCGTGTCCGGACCGGCGCACGCCGCCGTGGTGCGGGTCGCCCCGCCCCTCCGGCCCGTCTGGTGCGCTCGCCTCGGCGCGTACTCCGACCGGCTCGCCCCGGACAGGCTCGGCACTGACAGGTTCGGCACTGACCGGCTCGGCGTCGACCGGCTCGGGGCCGACCGGCTCGGGGCCGACCGGCTCGACGTCGATCGGGCGTTCCTGGGTGACCACCTCGTCCTCGGCGCCCCCCTCCGGCGCGGCGGCGTCGGCGGGCAGCCCGGCAGCGGTCGCCTCGGGCCGCTGCTGGGTCCACCAGAAGTGCAGGTGCGGACGCGGACGAAGGTGCGCCCGCATCACCAGCCCCTGCCGGTGGGTCAGGATCAGCGCCGCACCGAGCGTGCCGAACAGGCTGATCAGGCCGCCGCCGATGAGGGTCCACCGGGCACCGAAGGTCTGGCCGACCCAGCCGACGATCGGCGCTCCGAACGGCGTGCTGCCGATGAACACCATGCTGTAGAGCGAGATCACCCGCCCGCGCATCTCCGGGCTGACCGACAGCTGCATCATCGCGTTCGCGGCGGTGATCATGGTCAGCTGCGCGAACCCGAGGAACGGCAGCATGAGGGCGAAGGTGAGATAGGTCGGCGCCAGGCCGTTCAGCGCCTCCAGAATCCCGAAGATCACCGCGGCGACGAGAACGATCCGCAGCCGCGGCCGGCCCGTACGGGCGGCGCGCAGGGCGCCGATCACGGCGCCGACCGCGACGATCGAGCCGAGGACGCCGTACTCCCCGGCGCCCTTGCCGAACACCTCGGTCGCCATCAGGGCGCTGGTCATCTGGAAGTTCAGGCCGAAGCAGCCGACGAAGAACACGACCCACAGCACCAGCATCAGATCCGGCCGGCCGCGGACGTACTGAACGCCGTCGCGCACCATACCGGGCTTGCGTGGGACGGGCGCGGCCGTCTGGAGCTCGGAGGACCGCATCCGGGCGAGCGCGATGATGGTCGCGGCGTAGGTGATCGCGTTGATCAGGATCACCCAGCCGGTGCCGACCAGGACGATCAGTAAACCGGCCAGCGCCGGCCCGATGACCCGGGCGCCGTTGAACGACGCGGAGTTCAGGCCGACCGCGTTGGGCAGGTCCTCCTTGCCCACCATCTCCACGACGAACGACTGCCGCGCGGGGTTGTCGACCGCGCTGGCGACGCCGAACAGGAACGCGATGAGGTAGACGTGCCACACGGTGACGACACCGGTGAGGTCGAGCAGGGCCAGCGCGGCGGCGGTGATGCCCATCGCGACCTGGGTGCACTGCAGCACCTTGCGCTTGGAGAAACGGTCGGCGATCAGGCCGCCGAACGGTGCGACCAGCAGGAACGGCAGGAACTGCAGACCGGTGGTGATGCCGAGCGCGGTGCCGCTGTTGTGGGTGAGCTCGAGGACGAGCCAGTCCTGGGCCACCCGCTGCAGCCAGGTGCCGGTGTTCGAGACTGCCGAGCCGGCCGCGTAGAGACGGTAGTTACGATTCCGGAGGGATCGGAACGTCTCGATCACGCTGCGGCCAGCCTTTCCAGGATCGGCGCCGCCTGGCGCAGGATCTCTTTCTCGTCGGGGGACAGTTCACGCAGACGCTGAGCCAGCCACGCGTCGCGTCGCTTGCGGTCTTCGGCGAGGATGCGGCGTCCTTCGTCGGCCAGCCGGACCACCACCTGGCGCCCGTCGGTGGGGTGCGCCTCGCGCACCGCGAGACCGAGGGCTTCCAGTGAGCTCACCGTGCGGGTGGTCGACGGGGGCCGCACCTTTTCCAGGGCGGCGATCTCACCGATCGTCAACGCGCCGTGGCGGTTGACGGTGGCCATCACACCGAGTTGGTTCGCCGTGAGCTGGTGGTCGGCGGCGCGCTGGTTTCGCAGCCGACGGGACATCCGCATCACCGATATACGCAACACACTTGCGAGGCCCGCGTCAGACTTCACGGGCAAGGTTGATGACGGCATGAAAGTTAGCGTACCTCATTACCCTTGCTAACGACCACCCGGCGCCGAGCATTCCCCGTATGCGGGTAAGGGTTTCCGGCTTCGGCAAGCGCTCTCCCGGCGCGGGTATGGTTGCGTTCCCACAATGTGGACGGCGCACTGCGGCCGCTTGCGCGGCGAACCTCGCGAAGCTCACCCAACGCGCATCCGGCGCGTTCGTGGCACCGCCGGAGAGCCGAGGACGGTCAGTGCAGGAGAGGATCAAGCCGCCGAGGAGGATCGGGTGACGGAGAAGCTCAGGTGACGGAGAAGATCAGGTCACCGAGAGGATCAGGTGACCGAGAGGATCAGGTGACCGAGAACCCGCCGTCGACGTAGATCACCTGACCGGTGACGTAGTCCGCCGCGTCACCGGCGAGGAACACCGCGACGCCCGCGAAGTCGCCGGGCTCGCCGTTGCGGCCGATCATCGTCCGGGCGGCCAGGGCCTGCTCGCGCTCGGGATCGTTCATCACCGACTCGGTGAGCGGGGTACGGACGAAGCCGGGAACGATCGCGTTGCACCGCACACCCTGCGCCGACCAGGCCTCCGCCTGGGACCGGGTGAGGGCGAGCACGCCGGCCTTGGACACGCCGTACGCACCACTGTTGCCGAACGCACGGATCGACTGCTGCGAACCGACGTTGATGATCCGGCCCCAGCCCCGGGCGGCCATGGCGGGCCCGAACCGCTGCCCGAGCAGGAAGGCGGCGTCGAGGTTGACCGCCAGCGTGCGGTCCCAGTCGGCGGGGGTGAGCTCGGCCATCGGCGGGCGGAGATTGATCCCAGCCGCGTGCACCACGATGTCGGGCTCCCCGAACACCGCGACCGCCTCGTCGGCCGCGCGGAACACCTCGGCACGGACCCCGAGGTCTGCCTGCACGTGCGCGGCCTGGCAACCGGCCCGGCGCAGGGCCGCCACCGTCTCCAGCAGCGGGGGCTCCCGCCGGGCGACCACCACCACGTCGGCACCGGCCCGGGCCAGGGCCGTGGCGATCGCGCCCCCGATCCCCGAGCTTCCGCCGGTGACCAACGCCACCCGGCCGTGCAGCGAGAACAGACCTTCCACGAATCCCGGCATGCGCACAGTGTCCCGTAACCTCCCGGTCCGCGCTGGACCGGACCCGGGGTACGGCTGAGATCGGGCGGAGGGTCCAGGCGGGACCGGGGCGCAGGCCTCAGGAGACGCCGAGTGCCTGCTTGATCGGGTCGATCGCGAAGTACACGACGAACAGCACCGCGACCACCCACAGGAGCGGGTGGATCTCGCGCGCCTTGCCGCGGGCGGCGCGCAGCACGACGTAGGACACGAAGCCCGCACCGATGCCGACGCTGATGGAGTATGTGAACGGCATCAGCACGATGGTGAGGAACGCCGGGATCGCGATGTCGTACTTGTCCCAGGAGATCTCGGTGACCTGGGTCATCATCAAGAACCCGACGACGACCAGAGCCGGCGTGGCCGCCTCGTAGGGAATGATCTCCACGATCGGCGCGAACAACGTCGCCAGCAGGAAGCACACCCCGGTGACGACGCTGGCCAGGCCGGTGCGCGCGCCCTCGCCCACGCCCGCCGCCGACTCGATGTAGGACGTGGCCGACGAGACCGACGCGGCACCTCCGGCGGCCGCGGCCACCGAGTCGACCACCAGGATCCGCTGGGAGTTCGGCGGCACGCCGTCCTTGTCCAGCAGCCCCGCCTCGGAGCCGATCGCGGTCATCGTGCCCATCGTGTCGAAGAAGTCGGCGACCATCAGGGTGAAGATGAGCAGGACCGCGGCCACGATGCCGATGCGCTCGAACGACCCGAGCAGGCTGAAGTGGCCGAGCAGGCCGAAGTCGGGGACCTGGATCCAGTGGTCGGGCAGTCGCGGGACGTTCAGGCCCCAGCCGCGGGGGTTGGTCGCGTAACCGGGCCCGGCGGCGCCGACCTTCGTGATCGTCTCGATCACGATGGCCAGCACGGTCGCGCCGAGGATGCCGTACAGGATGGCGCCGCGCACCTTGCGGACCACCATGATCGTGATCGCCAGCAGGCCCACCACGAACACCAGCACCGGCCAGCCGCCGAGGGAGCCGTCGACGCCGAACTGCACCGGCACGGGCGGCGCGGAGGTCCGCCGGACCAGGCCCGCGTCGACGAAGCCGATCAGCGCGATGAACAGTCCGATGCCGACGCTGATCGCGGTCTTGAGCTCGCGGGGCACGGCGTGGAAGACCGCCCTGCGGAAGCCGGTGAGGACCAGCACCAGGATGACCAGGCCCTCGAGCACGATGAGCCCCATCGCGTCCGCCCAGGTCATCGAGGACGCGACGCCGAAGGCGAGGAAGGCGTTCAGGCCGAGGCCGGTCGCCAGCGCCAGCGGGTAGTTGGCGACCAGGCCCATCAGGATCGTGACCACGCCCGCGACCAGTGCGGTGGCCGCCGCGACCATCGCGATGTTCGGCGAGGTGCCGCCCCCGAGGAACTGCCCGCTCGCGTCCTTGACAGTGCCGATGATCAGCGGGTTCAGCGCGACGATGTACGCCATCGCGAAGAACGTCACGAGCCCCCCGCGGACCTCCCGGCCGACCGTCGAGCCGCGCTCGCTGATCCGGAAGAAACGGTCGAGCCCGCCCACGGAACCTCTGTCCCCCTTGTCGGTGGATACCGTGTCGGTTGCCGCACCGGCCATCCCAGGCACCTTTCTAGCGATGAGGGCGGCCTGCGCCCACGAGCAGGGCGCGCGCCCTGAGGATCCGGCGGCAGCATGCCAGACGCCGGGCGTTCGCCCGACGCGGAGGTACCACCAACCATGGATGATGCCCTACGCGTGCAACACCCGGGTTACGCTCGTGGTGTGAACCCGGACGAACCTACCCCGGACGAGGCAGCCACGGACGAGTCCGGTCGGCCGGCCCGCGGGCGGCTCGTCGCCAGCGAGGTGCACCCGCTCGACGTCGACGGGGTACGCACCGTCTCGATCGGCATCCTCGTCTGGACGGTCGCGCTGCTGGCCCTGCTGCCGTTCACGTCCCGGCTGCGTGCCGCCGGCATGGAATGGTGGCTGTGGACCTGCGTGACCGGGATCGTGCTGGGCCTGGTCGGGCTGGCGTACTGCCGCCATCGCCGCGACCGGATGAGGCAGGGCCGGAAGGACCGGTCCCCGCAGGCGCAGCGGGGGACGTAGGCCGAAGCACCTCGGGCAGGGCGGCCCGGCGGGCTCAGCGGCCGGAGCGGCGGGAGCGGCGGGGCTGGTACTCCAGGTCGTCGTAGCCCAGGGTGTCGAGCACGTGCGACGGCAACCCGGTCGGCCCGGTCGGCTCCGACGCCGCGGGCGTGGGCGCCTGGATCTCGGAGTGCGCACCGCAGCCGTGGTCGTACGCCACCACCTGGCCGTCGCTCGGGGAGAACTCGTTGCTGCACACTCCGAACAGCGTGCCCAGCGGGCCGGACAGCGGGACAAAAAACGCACAGGTGGAGCAGGGAGCCGGCGCCGCCTGCGCGACCGGGTCGTCCGGGCCGTGCGGTCCGGTGTACCAGCGTTCGGCGGCGTCGTCGCGCCCCTCCACCGACAGCACGCGGACCCGGCCGAGCCCGACCTCCTGGTTGAGGACGCGGAGTGAGTCGGCGGCCTCGGTGTCGTCCGGGCCGAGGTAGCCGGGCACCAGGCGGAAGTCGTCGGGTGCCGTCGGCAGGATGTCGCCCGGTCCCAGGTCGCCCGCCTGCACCCGCTGCGACCACGGCACCCAGGCGGGCGCGGTGATCGCTTCCGGACCGGGGATGAGTACGACCTCGTCCACGGTCGCGGCCTTGGCCCGGGCGGCCCGGGCCACGCTGACCGCCCAGCGCCAGCCGACGTAGCCGCGGTGACCGGCGTCGAAGTAGTGGGTGACGAGCCGCTCGCCCTCGGCCTCGCAGCCGAGGTAGGAGCCGACCTCGCCCTCGGCGGCGACCTCACAGGCGGCGGCGCGCGCCAGCTCAACGGCCCCCGCGCACACGGCGTCGATCCGTGCGGTCCGGGAAAGCCGCCGGGTGGTGGTACTCACGACAGCGATTCTTGCACGCGCCCCCTTGGTCCTCACCGGGTGCCGCGCCCCCGCCTGGAACGGCCGACCTGGGTCCGCCGCCGGTCCGGCCGGAGCCGGGCCTGGAGCATGGCCGGGAGCGGGGGAGCACGAGACGCCGACCAGACGACCGGGAGAGGATGTGACGGTGGAACCACGTGATCGCCCGCCGGGCCGGCCGCTCGGACCGCCCGGTCGCCGCGCCGGTCAACGGGCGATCCCGGACTCCCCCGGTCCCGACCGCACCCGTCCGCTCGAGGAGCAGCCGGCCGGCGAGAACGGATCCGACCAGAACGGATCTGCAGAGAACGGATCTGCCGAGAACGGATCCGCCCAGGGCGGGTCCCCACCGCGCTGGTCCACGCCGAACGGACCTCCGCCGAACGGACCAGCGCCGAACGGATCAGCGCCGCCGCGAAGCGACCCGCCCCGAAGCGACACGGGGGCGCCGCCCCGAGGCTCGCGTACCCGCGCCGCGCGGGACGGGCTCACCCGCACCGCCCGCGCGGTCGGTGCGGCGGCCGCCGGCGCCGGCCGTGGCGCGCGGCGGGCGGGCGGCGCCGGAGTCCGCCGGGTACGCCGGGTGACCCACGCCCAGGGCATGGGCGAGTCCGGGCTTGCCAAGCTGATCGAGCTGAACGCGTTCCACGCCGGCGGCGACGCGGCGATGGCCATCGGGCTCGCCGGCACGCTGTTCTTCGCCGTGCCGTCCGGTGAGGCCCGCGGCCGGGTGGCGCTCTACCTGCTCATCACGATGGCGCCGTTCGCGGTGGTGGCACCGCTGATCGGGCCGTTCCTGGACCGCTTCCGGCGGGGCCGCCGATGGGCGATCGGGTCGACGATGGCGGTCCGGGCGTTCTTCTGCTGGGTGATGGCCGGCGGGGTCGCCACCGGCGCGCTGTGGCTGTACCCCCTGGTGTTCGGTTGCCTGATCGCGTCCAAGGCGCACAACGTGACCCGGGCGGCGGCCGTGCCGCGACTGTTGCCGGACGGCGTCGCGCTGGTCACCGCCAACTCGCGGATCTCGCTCGCGGGCAGCATCGGCGCGGGCGTCGTCGGCGCGGCCGCGGGCGGTCTGGCGTACTTCGGACCGCAGTGGCCGTTGCGGTTCGCGTTCGTGGTCTTCGCGGCGGGGACCGTCGCGGCCATCCTGCTGCCCGCAAGGGTGGACTCCGCCGAGGGCGAGGAGGACGTCCGGATCGCCGACATCGGCCGGCGGCTGCGCGGCATCTCCCCCAGCATCGGGCTCGCGCTGCGGGCGAACGTCGCGTTCCGCGTGCTGTCGGGCTTCCTGTTGATGTTCATGGCGTTCCTGCTGCGCGAGGTGCCACTGCCCGGGTGGTCGGCGACCGTGCAGGTGGGCGTGGTGGTCGGGGCCGCCGGTGCCGGCAACCTGGTGGGTACGGCACTCGGCGCGCTGGCCCGGGCCCGCCGGCCCGAACTCGTGCTGTCGGTGCTCCTCGGCGTCACGGCCGCGGTGGCCGCCCTGGCCGCGACCTTCTACGGCCTGGTGACGGTCGCGGTCCTGGCGTTCGCCGCGGGCTTCGCACAACAGGCCGGCAAGCTGTCCCTGGACGCGCTCATCCAGCACGAGGTGCCCGAGAGTGTGCGGACCAGCGTCTTCGCCCGCTCGGAGACGCTGATCCAGCTGGCCTGGGTGGTCGGCGGCGGTATCGGGATCGTGCTCCCGCTCATCCCCCAGCTCGGGCTCGGCCTGTGTGCTGCCGGGCTGGCGGCGGGACTCGTGGTCGTACTCCGAACACCGCGCGGGTCGGTGTCCACGGCGGTGGAGCAGCCGCGGACGCCGACCGGCGCTGCCGACCGCTGACAGCGCGTTCGTAAGGTCCTGGTCAGAGCTCCAGCTCGTCGGCCAGCGCGCGCAGCACCGTGGACACCTTCTTGGACGTACGCGGGTCCGGGTGGCGGTCGCGGCGGTAGGTGGTCTCCAGGCCGTCGAGCAGGCGGATCAGGTCCTCCACGATCAGCACCATCTCGTCCGGCGACTTGCGCATCGCCTTGGAGACGCTCGGCGGGGCTTCCAGCAACCGCACCGACAGCGCCTGGTCGCCCTTTCGGCCCTCGACGATGCCGAACTCCACCCGCTGACCGGCCTTGAGCGCGGCGACTCCCGCGGGTAGGGCACTCGCCCGGACGTAGACGTCACCGCCACCGTCCTTGGTGAGGAAGCCGAAGCCCTTGTCCGCGTCGTACCACTTCACCTTGCCAGCCGGCACATCGACCTCACTCGCGCTGAACCCGAAGGTTGCGTAGAACGCGGACCGTGCCCGCGCCCGTCCATGACAGTGGCCCCCGTCGCACGGGGGCCACTCCCAGCCTAGACGGCGCGGCGCCCGCGCTCCACTACTTAGATCAGCTTCGCCGGTAACGGCTTGCGTCCGGCCGGCTCAGCGGTAGCGCGTGGGATCGGGCAGCAGCTCGTTCATCGCACCGGAACGGAAGCCCTTGGGGTCGACCTCCGCCACGTCGAAACCGGCCGCGAGGACCGCCTCGACCGCCTCGTCCATCGACGCCACCTGGTCGACGAGCTCGGCGTCCACCTCGATCCGGGCGGTGTCGCCGAGGTCGCGGACCCGCAGGTTGCGATACGGCGTACCGGACTCGGCCAGGACCGCGCGCAGGGCGACCTCGGCCTGTTCGACCCGGGCCAGCCGGGCCGGGGTGATCGCGAGGCCGTACGCGATCCGGCTGGACAGACAGGCCGCGGCCGGCTTGTCCCAGGTGGGAAGCCCCCAGCGCCGGGAGGCCTCGCGTACCTGCTCCTTGGTGAAGCCGGCGTCGCGCAACGGCGTGACCGCGCCCCGCTCGGCGGCCGCGCGGATGCCCGGACGGAACCCGGCCCGCGCGTCGTCGGCGTTGGTGCCGGTGGCGATGTGGGTGAGCCCGAGCTGCTCGGCCAGCGGGCCGAGGACCTCCACCAGCTCCGCCTTGCAGAAGTAGCAGCGGTCGCCGGCGTTGGCGCGGTAGCCGTCGCGGGCCATCTCGTCGGTGTGCGGCGTGTGGTGCTCGACGCCGAGGGACTGGGCGAACTCCCGCGCCGGGTCGAGTTCGGCGTCCGGCAGCGACGGCGACACCGCGGTCGCCGCGGCCACCTTCTCCGGTCCGAGCGCGCGCACCGCGGCGGCCAGCAGGAACGCCGAGTCGGCACCGCCGGAGAACGCCACCAGCACCGAGCCCAGGCCCGCGAGCTGGTCGTTGAGATCTGCCAGCCGCTGCTCGAGCAGGTGGTCCTCCAGCCAGTACGGGAAGTCGGCCAGGTCGGCGAGCACCACGTCGGCACCGGCCGCGCGCAACTCCTCCGCGGGCACCGGACCGGTGGCGACACCGAGCGCGAGCGCCCCTGCGGCCCGGGCACCCCGGACGTCACCGAGGTGGTCGCCGGCGTAGATGGCCGCACCGCGTGCCAGCAGGACCTCGCCCTTCTGCTCCGCCCACACGTCGCCGATGACCTCGTCCACCTCCAGCCCGAAGTGCTCGACGTGCAGCTTCGCGTGGGCGGTGTTCTTCGCGGTGACGACGAGTACCCGGCCGCCGTGCCGGCGTACGGCGGCGATCGCCTCGGCCGCACCGGGCATCAGCGACGCCGCGCCGATCGCGGTGTCGGCGTACAGGCTGCGATAGAGAGCGACGACGTCGGTCACCTGCTCGGGCGGGAACCACAGTCCCGCTTCGTACTCCAGCGGTGGACCGAGCCGGCTCACCGCGAGCGCACTGTCGACGGCGACGCCCGTGCGGGCGGACACCGCGTCCCACACCGCGGCGATGCCGGGGCGGGAGTCGATCAGGGTCATGTCCAGGTCGAAACCGACGACGAACGTATCCGGGGCCACCCCTTGACCTTACGGGCTTTCGGACGGTAACCGACCTTCCACCCGTCGTGCGGCCAGAACCGGACCACCGTCATCGGCTCGCTCGGTGCGCGGTGAGGACGAGTCCCTTGCCGTCGGGTCCGTCGAGGGTGAGCTGGTCACCGTCGATGTGGTACGCCACCGGCTCACCGCTTTGAACGATTGCCAGGACGTGGACTTCGGTGCGGTCCCGGTCGAGGTCGATGCATTTCGCCACGTGGGTAAAGATCATTCCGAAGGTCAGGTGCGTGCTCGTGTGGGTCACCGGGCCGCCCATGCCGTTACACCCGTCCGACCCTCTCATCTCGTTCTCGGAGAAGACCATCTCGGCGTCGGCCGACCGCGCGATCGTGGACGCGGTGTCGCCGTCCACCAGCGTCGTCACGTCCCAGCGGGTGCCGAGCAGCGGACGGTCCGGGTCGGCCACCTTGCGGTCGAGCAACACGATCCGGGTGCCCTGGTGCGGCCGGTCGGCAGTCAGGACGAGCCGGTGCCCGCTGACCTGCCAGGCAGGTTCGGCGGCCAGGAAGCTCGTCAGCCACTGGTCCTGCGCGTGCCGGGGCGCGTCACAGCCGATGTCGGTGCCGGCGATCTCTCCGACAGCCAACCGGTCGTCCTTCAGCGCGACCGAACCGCCCATGGACGAGCATCCGGCGTCGACGGCCAACCGGTCGTCCTCGGTGAACTCCAGCCGGATCCGGGTGCCGGGCGCGAGCGTCCGCGGTGTGCCCGCCTCGGTCACCTCGGTGGAGAGGTACGTGTGACCGGTCGGCTCGGCCTGCTCCGTCGTGGTCGACGTCGTGCCGGCCGCGCGGCCGCAGCCGGCGCACGCGAGCACGAACAGCACGACCGCGAGCGGAGCGAGGGCGCCGTGGATGCCGGGGATGCCGGACCGGGTGGCGGAGCGCGCGGGCTTCATGTCGTACGGACGGCGAAGCCCCGCCCCGGGTTGCCCGGGACGGGGCGTTCGGCGTGCTCGTTCGCGGCGGGGTGCCGGCGGGCCGGACCCCCGCGGCTCAGGGCAGCTGCTTGAGCAGCGCCGCGCAGAACGCCGGCAGGTCGTCCGGCGTACGGGAGGTGATGAGGTTGCCGTCCTCGACGACTTCCTGGTCGACCCAGGTGGCGCCGGCGTTCTTCAGGTCGGTGCGAATCGAGGCGACCGACGTCACCGTGCGGCCGCGCACGATGTCGGCCTCGGCCAGCACCCAGCCCGCGTGGCAGATCGCCGCCACCGGCTTGCCGGCCTCGTGGACACCGCGGGCGATGGCGACCGACGCCTCGTCGGTGCGCACCTTGTCCGGGGAGTAGCCGCCGGGTACGACAACTGCGTCGAACTCGTCGGCACGCACGTCGGTCGAGCCCTTGTCGATGGTGACCTTGGAGCCTTTCTTGCCGGTGACCTGCTTGCCGGACTCCTTGCCCACCACGACCGCCTCGTGCCCGGCGTCGCGGACCGCGTCGTAGGGCTGCTGGAACTCCGAGTCCTCGAAGACGTCGGCGAGGAGGAACGCGACCTTCGCCATGTGGGGCTCCTTCCGTGCTCGGATGTGTGCTCTGGTCTGGCGCCCGCGGCCCTCGGCCGGAGCTGGGCCTGGGCGGGCGGTACGTCCTTCCTACCCGACGCGTCCGCCCGCACGCACATCCGTTCGAGGGGCTCCGGTGATCTTGTTCACAACAGGCCGCGGCGGCGCATCACGCCGACACTCACCGCACCGGCCGGCAGCAGCATCCACAGCGTGACGAGGCGGAACAACGCGACCGCGGGCAGCGCCACCGCCAGCCCCACGCCGGTCGCGGCGAGCGCGGCGGCCAGCGCGGCGTCGACCGTGCCGAGGCCACCGGGCACCGGCACGGCGTTGCCGGCGCTGGTGCCGAGCAGGAGTACGGCGGCGACGGTGAGGATCCCGAGGTGGCCGCCGAATGCGTGCACCGACGCCCACAGCGCGGTGATCAGGCCGGCGGAGATGAGGACGGCCCCGGTCAGGCTGACCAGCGCCCGCAGCGGGTGCGCGGCCATCGTGCGCAGCGACCGGGTGAGCTCCTTCGCCAGCGCGCGCACCTTGCGGGTGAGCCGGGCCGACCGGCGCAGCAGCACGGCGCCGACCACAACGAGGACGGCCAGGCCGCCGGCGGCGTACGGCGCGAACCGCGCCACGTCCCCCCGCAGCAGGTCGACGTCGGTGTTGGCGGCGTACGCGACCGGCGGAAGCAGGCACAGCGCCAGCAGCACCTGCACGCTCTGCGCCACCGAGACGGTGCCGACCGAGGCCGAGGTGCCGACGCCCGCGCGGCGGAGGTACTGCACGTTGACCGCGGCCGAGCCGACCGCGGCCGGCGACACGATCCGGACCAGCGAACCGGCCAGCTGCGCACCGAACGTCGCGCCGAACCGCAGCCGCACCGGGCTCGCGCCCATGAGGTTCCAGGCGTTGCCGGCGAGGGTGACGACCATGCCGAACACCGCGAGGCCCGCCCACCAGAGGTTCAGCTGCGACCGCCACAGTCCGAGGTCGATCGCGTGCCGGTTGTCGTAGGCCAGCACACTGACCAGCGCCACCACCGCGACCAGCAGCAGAATCTGCCGCGGCCGCCAGGAGAACTTGATTCCGGTCCGGCGTTCCGGCGCGGCGGTCGCGGGTGCGCCGGACGTCACCACCCGGGCCGTGGAGGGGGCGGGCGTGAGCGTGGACGGGCGTACCGGCGTCTCCGTTCGGTCCGCCACCGCGACCCGGCCCGCGGGCAGGTCACGACGCGGCCGCGCGTCCGTGCCCGGGGCACGTGGGGTCGCACGGGCCGGGACGGGCACCGGGGCGAGAGTGGTCACCGGTCATCTCCTACCTGAACGGGACGGGCGTCAATCATCGGCACGGACCGGGTGATTCGTGCGGTCGGACGTCGGGCAGGTTCCAGGCTGCCGCCTGGGGCGGTCCCCCACATCAGGGAACGGCCGCGCGTGACCCTGGCGGGGCGCTCAGGGTGGCCCAGGGTCGCTGCGCGGGGTGCTGATCAGCCATGGCTCGATCCTGCCGGTCCGAACCCACCCGGGACGTCGCCCGATAGTCGGGACCTTGCTACGACCTGGGTAGGGCGCCTTGGTCGGCAAGGACGGCCGAAGGTGCCGTACGCCACACCGAGCGCGGCCCGCTTGCGCCGCGCTCTACGGTTGAGGTGATGCCCAGATCCACCTCGCGCCCCGCGACGCTACCGGAGACGTTGCGCGGGTTTGACGACGACGCGCTCGCGGAGCTGTTCCGCGCCCGTCCCGACCTGATGACGCCGCTGCCGTCCGATCTCGCGCAGCTCGCGTCCCGTTCCACCACCCGCAGCTCGCTGGCCCGCACGCTCGACCAGCTCGACCGGCGGGCGCTGGCGGTGCTGGAGGCGTTCGTCGTACTCCCCCGGCCGGCCGCCGAGACCGCGGTCCGCGCGCTGGCCGGTCTGCCGGATGCCCGTGTCAAGGAGACGTTGGCGCAGCTGCGCGGCCTCGCCCTGGTGTGGGGTCCCAGGGACGCACTGGAAGTACCCGTCGCGCTCGCGGACCTGCTCGGCCCCTACCCCGCCGGCCTCGGCCCGCCCACCGAACTCGGCGACCTCGGCGACCCTGCCGACGACGGGCGGATCGCCGCGTTGCTGGCCGAGGCGGGGCCGGAGGCCCGGGCGGTCGCCGAACGACTCGCCGCCGGGCCGCCGGTCGGGATCGTGACCGCCGCCGACCGGCCGGTCACGGTGGAGACCGCGCGTACTCCCGTCGAACGGTTGCGTGCCCGCGGCCTGCTCACCGCGGCGGACGCCCGCTCGGTGGTGCTGCCGCGCGAGGTCGGCCTGCACCTGCGGGGTGGCCGGCTCTACCCCGCCGAGCAGCTGACCCCGCCCACGCTGGAGGGCACCACCCGCGACCCTGCGCTGGTCGACCGCACCGCGGCCGGCACCACGCTGGAGGTGGTACGACAGGTCGAGCAACTGCTGGACACGTGGGGCGCGGACCCGCCGTCGGTGCTGCGCGCGGGCGGCCTCGGAGTCCGCGACCTGCGGCGCACCGCCGCCGGCCTCGGCGTGTCCGAGCCGAGCGCGGCGCTGTTGCTGGAGACGGCGTTCGCGGCCGGCCTGGTCGCCGTGGGCGAGGACGACTCCTGGCTGCCGACGCCGGCGTACGACACCTGGCTCGCCCTGGACACCGAGCACCGCTGGGCCCGGCTGGCCACCGCGTGGCTGGACTCTCCCCGCGTACCCGCCCTGGTTGGCAGCAGGGACGAACGCGACCGGCCGCGGCAGGCGCTGTCGGCCGAGCTGGAGCGCTCCGTGGCCCCCGGCATCCGCCGGCTGGTGCTCGCCGCCCTGGCCGACGCCGACGCGGGTACGGCACCGAGCGCCGAGGTGGTCGTGGCGTGGGTGCGCTGGCGGCGGCCCCGGCGGATGACGGCGTTCGTGGAACAGCTCGTCGCCTGGACGCTGGAGGAGGCGTCCGCGTGGGGTGTCACCGGGCTCGGTGCGCTGGCCGGCCACGGGCGGGCCCTGTTGTCGGGCGCGGCGGGTGAGGAGGCGGCCGCCGCCGAACTCTCTCCGCACCTTCCCGAACCCGTCGACCACGTGCTCCTGCAGGCCGACCTCACCGCCGTCGCGCCCGGACCGCTGCGCCCGGACCTCGCCAGGTCGCTGGCGGCGATGGCGGACGCGGAGTCGCACGGCGGCGCCACCGTCTACCGCTTCACCGAGACTTCCGTACGCCGCGCACTGGACGCCGGCCGCACCGCCGCCGAACTCCACGAGCTCCTGGCCCACCATTCCGCGACTCCGGTGCCCCAGCCGCTGTCGTACCTCGTCGACGACGTCGCTCGCCGGCACGGCCACCTGCGGGCCGGGTCCGCGACGGCCTACCTGCGCTGCGACGACCCGGCGCTGCTGGACTCCGTGCTCGCGGACCGTCGTACGGCAGCCCTCGGGCTGCGCCGCATCGCGCCGACGGTGGTGGTTGCCCGCCAGCCCGTACGCGCCCTGGTCGACGAGCTCCGCGCGCTCGGCTTCTCCCCGGTCCCCGAGACCGCCGACGGGGCGCTGATGCTCAGCGAGACCCGGGTCGGGCGTACGACGGAAACCCCACAGCGCACGCCGGTCACGGCGGGTTCCCGTACGCCCGAACCAGAGGTGCTGGCGGCCGCGGTCCGCGCGGTCCGGGCCGGTGACCGGGCGCGCGCGTCCCGGCCGGCGGGCGCGACGGTCGGACAGTTGCGCCGGACGCCCTCCGGTGAGGCCGTCGACGTCCTGCGGGCCGCGCTGGCAGGTGGCTGGTCGGTGTGGATGGGGTACGTGGACCAGCAGGGGGGTGCCCTGGATCGGATCGTCGATCCGGTACGCATCGACGGCGGCTGGCTGACGGCGTACGACCATGCCGCCGGTGAGGCGCGCACGTTCGCGTTGCACCGCGTCACCGGCGCGGCTCCGGTCGACTAGGCGGCAGGTTCCGCGCAGTGGTCGACTAGGGTTCCCTCGGGTTCGAGCGGAGGGGGCCGGAACTAGATGGTCAGTCGTAAGGGGAGGCGACTCCAGCGACGCCGACGGCTCCGGCGCTCACTGACCGTGCTCGCTTCGGCCGCCGTGGTCGCGGTCGCCCTGATCGCGGGCATGCGCGGTCTGGCGCCGGCGAATCCGTTCGACCGAAACGCCGCCCCGCGGATGCTCGACGCGGCGAACAGGACCGGCGGCGAGCGCGCTGGATCCGACGACCCGAAGGGGTCCGGCGATGCCGGTGACTCCGACTCCAACGCGGCGTCGGAGGGTGTCCGGGCGGTCCTGCGGGGTTCACCGGACCGGATCTCCCGAAGCGAGGGCCGTACCTCCCCGGCTGCCCCGCGGCCGACACCCGAGCCGACCCCGAGCCCGGTGACCGTCCCCGACCACGGGTCAGGTGAGCTGGTGGCGGCGCCGGGACACACCGCGCCGTTCGGAACCGGCCGTGTCGTGCGCTACCGGGTCGAGGTGGAGGACTCCCTGCCCTGGCGCCCGGCCGACGTCGCCCGTGTGGTCGACGCCACTCTCGCCGACCGGCGCAGCTGGGCAGCGGCGGGGCGGGCGAGATTCGAGCGCGTCTCCGGCGAGAAATTCGACCTGCGCATCGTCATCGCCTCACCGGACACCACCGACAAGCTCTGCGCGCCGCTGGGCACCGGCGGAGAGCTCTCCTGCCGGATGGGTGATCACGTCGCGATCAACGCCCGCCGGTGGGCGGAGGCCGTCCCGGCGTTCGGCGGCGACGTCCTGAAATATCGCCGGTACGTCGTCAACCACGAGGTCGGGCACGCCCTCGGCGAGAGCCACGCGCGCTGCCCGGGCCCGGGCAGGCCGGCGCCGGTGATGATGCAGCAGACCAAGAGTGTCGGCTCCTGCCGGGCCAACGCCTGGCCACTGCGCTCGGAGTTGTGAGCCCCGTCTCCCGGGCCCCGTGTCCTGGGCCCCTGTCTCCCGGGCCTCCGTCTCCCGGGCCCCCGTGGCCTAGGACGTCCTGCCGGCCAGCGTGTCCGGGAGTTCCGCGATGCTGTCCAGGACGAACGTCGGAGCCGGCCGCAGTGCCGCGGCGCCCGCCCGGTCGGTGATGCCGGTGAGCACCAGAGCGGTCGCCACGCCGCCGCGGTGGCCGAGTTCGATGTCGGTGCCCGGGCGGTCGCCGACCACCACGGCCTCCGCCGGGGAGCAGCCGAGGCGTTCCAGCGCCGCGGCCAGCATGAGGGGCGACGGCTTGCCGGCGACCGCCTCCACCCGGCGTCCGGTGGTCGCCTCCAGCGCCGCGATGATGCCGCCGCAGTCGGGCACCTCGCCGCCCTCGACCGGGCAGGTCGGATCGGGGTTGGTGGCCACGAACCGCGCACCGGCCCGCAGCGCGTTGAACGCCTCCAGCCAGGTCTCGTACCGGAACGTCCGGTCGAAGGACGCCACCACCACCTCGGCCTGGTCGCCGGAGTCCACCAGCACCGCGCCGGCGGCAGTGAGCTCGCGGCGCAGGCTCTCCTCGCCAAGGAGGTACACCTTCGCGCCGGGGGTCTCCTCGGCGAGCCAGCGTCCCATCACCACACCGGAGGTGAGCACGTCGTCGGCGGTGGCCGTGATGCCGAGCCCGGTGAGGCGTTCGGCGTATGACACGGGGTCGCGCAGCGGGTTGTTGGAGACGAACAGCACCTGCACGCCGTCGGCGCGCAGGCGGGCCAGCGCCTCCACCGCCCCCGGCACCGGCCGGCCGGACAGGTAGACGGTGCCGTCCAGGTCGCAGATCACCGCGCGGACGCGTTCGGGTGCGGCGGCGGACTCGAGGCCGGCCGCCGGATCGGGCACGGCCGCTGAGTCGGGAGTCGGGAGCGCGTTCATCACGGCCAAGCCTGGCACGTGCGCGTCAGGTGTAGCGGAGCAGGAGGTACGGCAGCGCCAGCGCGATCGAGATCGCGGCCACCAGCGCGCCGTACTTGGTGAACTCCCAGAAGCTGATCGGGAAGCCGTTGCGCTTGGCGATGCCGAGGGCGACGACGTTCGCGCTGGCGCCGACGGCGGTGGCGTTCCCGCCCAGGTCGGCACCCAGCGCGAGTGCCCACCACAGGCCGGTCTGCCCGGCGAGCGGCCCGTGCGGACCGGTGAGTTCGGCGACGACGGGCGCCATCGTCGCCACGAACGGGATGTTGTCGACGATCGCCGACAGGAACGCCGAGCCGACCAGCAGGACGCCGATCGCCAGCGCCGGCTTGCCGCCGGTCGCCTCCGCCATCCAGTTCGCGATGGCGTCGATCACGCCGACCTTCACCAGCGCACCGACCATGACGAACAGGCCCATGAAGAAGACGAGCGTCTCCCACTCGACCTCCTCCAGGTAGGTGCCGGACGACAGTCCGCTGACCAGCACCAGCACTCCGGCGCCGAGCAGCGCGACGATGGAGGGTTCGACGTGCAGCACCGGGTGGAGGACGAAGCCGAGCAGGACGCCCGCGAGCACCACCAGCGAGCGGCACAGCAGGGGGACGTCGTTGATCGCCTCGCGTTCGGACAGCGACATCACCTCGGCCACGCGTTCGGGGTCGGCCTCGAACGCGTGCCGGAACAGCCACCTGCACACCGCGAGGAAGACGACCAGCAGGACCACGATGAACGGGGCCAGGTTGACGAGGAAGTCGTTGAACGTCAGGCCGGCACGGCTGGCGATGATGATGTTGGGCGGGTCACCGACCAGGGTCGAGGTGCCGCCGATGTTGGAGGCGAGGACCTCCGCGATGAGGAAGGGTTCGGGGCGTACACCGATCCGCTGGCACACCAGCAGCGTGACCGGGGCGATCAGCAGGACGGTCGTCACGTTGTCCAGCAGCGCCGAGGCCACCGCGGTGAGCAGGCACAGCAGCACCAGAACGCGGTAGGGCCGCCCGCGCGCGCGTTTGGCCGCCCAGATCGCGAGGAACTCGAAGATGCCGGTCTGGCGGAGCACCCCGACGATGATCATCATGCCGAGGAGCAGGAAAACGACGTTCCAGTCGATGCCGCTCGCGGGCGAGTAGAAGACGTCGTGGGCGCCGACGATCCCAAGTGCCAGTACGACACCGGCTCCGCCGAGGGCAGCCGCCAGCCGGGGAACCCGTTCGGTGGCGATGAGGGTGTAGGCGACGACGAACGCGGCGACCGCGATCCACAGGCTCATGTGGCGTGCAGGCTCATCTGGTGTGCAGGGACAACGACAGCAGCCGGGACGCGGTGACCACGCCCAGCACGCTGTCGTCGTCGACGATGGCGACCAGCGGGCAGCGCAGCCGGGCCATCACGGCCGCGAGTTCCAGCACAGTGTCGTCCCCGTGCAGCACCGGGAGGTCCTTGGTCCGCGGCGGCAGGAGGTCTCCGACCCGGCGGCCGGCGAGCTCGTTGACGATCCGGTCGGCCGCCCGCTCGTCCAGGACGCGGGCCAGCGAGGGATCCTCCTGGACGTAGCCCGGGATGACGAACCGCACCACCTGCGAGGCGGGGAGCACGGCGATCGGGCGGCCGCCCTCGCCGGTCACCACCAGGCCGGGCAGCCGGTGCTCGCCCATCAGCCGGGCGGCGTCCAGGGCGTCGTCGTCGACGTGGACCGACGGGTAGTCCTCGACCAGATCACGAGCCAGCATGGCCCGCACGCTACCCGGTCGCCGATGCCCTGGTCAGCGCCGTCGCTCGTACGGGCGGTCGCCGGTCCGCGTCTTCGCTACTCGGTCTCAGCCGGCCCCGTCAGCGGACAGCGGCGAAGGCCGCGTCGGTGAGCCCGCGCCAGACCAGCCCGACCTCGGCGAACCCGGCGGCCCGCAGGTGGTCCAAGTGGGTGGTGTACGGCGGCCCGCCTTCAAAGTAATAGTCACTGACGACTTGTGAGGATTACATCTCAGAGGCGTGGAGTAAGGTGCACAAGTGGACTTTCTCCGTTACGCCGACCGCGCGGCGACCATGGTCAACGCGCCGCTGGAGGACGAGGACGACCTGCGGGCCCTGCTTGCCGACCGGCCCTGGCTGGCCGAGCGCGTCGGTGCGGCCGACGTCCGCGCGTTGCGCCGGCTCCGGCGCGACCTGAGACCGGTGTTCACCCGGACGACGGACCCCGAAACGGACGCCGATACCGCCACGGACAGCGGCAGTGACTCCCACAGCCGCAGCGGCACCGACGCCGGCCGGGACGCCGCCCACGCCGCGGAACACGTGGTCGAGCGGCTCAACGAGCTCCTCGCCCGCCATCCGGTGTCGCCGTTCATCTCCGGGCACGGCGGGCAGGGGCTCCACCTGCACGTCGCCGAACGCCGGTCCTCTGTGGCCGAAACCCTCGCCGCGGAAGGGTTGATGGGACTGGCGATCGTGGTCTGCGATCTCGGCCCGGACCGGCTGGGCGAGTGCCAGGCGGACCGCTGCGACCAGGTGTTCGTCGACACCTCCCCCAACCGTTCCCGCCGCTACTGCTCCGACCGGTGCTCCTCGCGGGCCAACGTCGCCGCGTTCCGGGCCCGCCGCCGGGCGGCCGCGGCACCATGATTCCCCCGACCCTGCCGACCCTGCCGACCCTCCGACACCACGGCTCCCTGACCCTCGCGGTCCCCGCGGCCCGCCGCGGAACACCGCGGCCTTGCCCGGGGTTGGACACTGGAGTGACACCCCCGACGCCCCACCCGGAGATCTCGTGAACGACGGACCGTTGATCGTCCAGTCCGACAAGACCCTGCTGCTGGAGGTGGGGCATCCCGCGGCGGACGAGGCGCGCAAGGCGATCGCGCCGTTCGCCGAGCTCGAGCGTGCACCCGAGCACGTCCACACCTACCGCCTCACCCCGCTCGGGCTGTGGAACGCCCGCGCCGCCGGGCACGACGCCGAGCAGGTGGTCGACACGCTGCTGCGGTTCAGCCGGTACGCCGTGCCCCACGCGCTGCTGGTGGACATCGCCGACACCATGGCCCGCTACGGCCGGCTGCGGCTGGACAACCACCCCTCGCACGGGCTGGTCCTGGTGACCACCGACCGCCCGGTGCTGGAGGAGGTGATGCGCAGCGCGAAGCTCAAGCCGATGCTCGGCGCGCGCATCGACCCCGACACGGTGGCGGTGCACCCCTCCGAGCGCGGTCATGTCAAGCAGGCCTTGCTCAAGCTCGGCTGGCCGGCCGAGGACACCGCGGGCTACGTCGACGGCGAGGCGCACCAGATCGACCTGCTCCAGGACGACTGGTCCCTGCGGCCCTACCAACAGCAGGCCGCGGACGCCTTCTGGCACGGGGGTTCCGGCGTCGTCGTACTCCCCTGTGGTGCCGGCAAGACCCTGGTCGGTGCGGCCGCGATGGCCCACGCGAAGGCGACCACGCTGATCCTGGTCACCAACACCGTGTCCGCCCGGCAGTGGAAGGACGAGCTGATCCGCCGCACGTCCCTGACCGAGGACGAGATCGGTGAGTACTCCGGTGCCCGCAAGGAGATCCGGCCGGTCACCATCGCGACGTATCAGGTGATGACGTCGCGGCGTAAGGGCGCCTACACCCACCTGGAGCTCTTCGGTGCGCGCGACTGGGGCCTGGTGCTCTACGACGAGGTGCACCTGCTGCCGGCGCCGATCTTCCGGATGACCGCCGACCTGCAGGCCCGGCGCAGGCTGGGGTTGACGGCGACGCTCGTCCGCGAGGACGGCCGGGAGGGCGACGTGTTCTCCCTGATCGGGCCGAAGCGCTACGACGCGCCCTGGAAGGACATCGAGTCCCAGGGCTGGATCGCACCGGCGGACTGCGTGGAGGTCCGGGTCACCCTCACCGACAGCGAACGCATCACCTACGCCACCGCCGAGGTCGACGAGCGTTACCGCCTCGCGTGTACGACCGACACCAAGGCCCGGGTGGTCTGCCGGCTGGCCGAACAGCACCGCGGCGAACCCACGCTGGTGATCGGTCAGTACATCGACCAACTGGACGAGCTCGCCGCCCGGCTGGACGCCCCGATCATCAAGGGCGAGACGACCGTCCGCGAACGCCAGCGGCTGTTCGAGGCGTTCCGCAGCGGCGAGATCAGCCTGCTGGTGGTGTCCAAGGTCGCGAACTTCTCCATCGACCTGCCCGAGGCGGCGGTGGCCATCCAGGTCTCCGGCACCTTCGGGTCCCGGCAGGAGGAGGCACAACGGCTGGGGCGGCTGCTGCGGCCCAAGCACGACAAGCGGGCCGCGCGCTTCTACGCCGTGGTGTCCCGGGACACCGTCGACCAGGACTTCGCCGCGCACCGTCAACGTTTCCTTGCAGAGCAGGGGTATGCCTACCGCATCGTCGACGCCGACGACGTGCTCTCCGGCGAGATGCCCAGCTGACTCAGCTGACCCACCTGACTCACCCGACCCACCCGGTTGGATTCCCCAACCGGACAAGGGCCGCCCGGCACGTCGCCGGGCGGCCCTTGTCTCGGTTGCAGACCCGCTGCCCCGCGGGCAGCTGTGCTCGATTCCCTTACGGGCAACGCGGAATCGTCGCGGTGTACCCCGGCCGGCCGGTCGTCATCGTGTACCAGTCGGAGACCCAGCCACCGTTGTCCAGCTTGTCCCACACCCGGCTCTTGCCGACCTGCGTGCCCGTGCGCTGGCACAGGATGTTCGCCATCCCGCCGTACAGGATCTGGCCGACCTGGGAGTAGTTCGTTCCCGGTCCGGACCGCACCCGCAGCGCGTCGGTCCACACGGTGTACGAGTACCGGCACTTGGGGATCGGCGCGGAGTACCCGCGCTTGTTCGGCGTACCCACGTACAGGTCGCTGACGTAGGTGCCGTCGGCGAGGCGGTCCCAGACGGTGGTCGCACCGACCTGGCTGCCCGCGGTCTGGCAGAGCACGTTGACGTTGCTGCCCGACTCCCGGCGACCGACGGCCGGGTAGGCCGTACCCGGTCCCTTGCGCGTCACCAGGTCACCGCTGGAGATCACCTCGTGCACGAACTTCGCCGAGCCCTGCAGCGAGTCGACCCGGTCGCTGTCGATCTCGATCCGCCGGCCACCCCAGCTCTCGGTGTGCGGACCGCGGTACTGCTTGATCCGCTGGTGCATCGCCCACTTCGAGTCGGCGACGTACTGCTCGCCCCACACGGTCGGCTTGCCGTCCCACCGGGCCGTCCAGATGACGTCCGGCCGGGCGAAGGTGTTGGACACGTAGACCCCGGACAGGTCGCGGATTCCCGACGAGGCGCTGGAGTAGACGCCGGACAGGTAACCGCCGTCGTGGAGGCGCTTGGTCCAGCCGTTCAGGAACGCGAGCACGATCCGGCGACAGGAGGCGCTCCGGGTGTCGTACCCCTCCATGTCGTTGTAGATCGTGCTGCCGGGGGCCAGCCCGAACCGCCGCGCGTCGGCGATCGCGTCCTCCGCCGCGGCCACGCCCTGCCCACCGGGGTTGGTGGTCCGGATCGGGCCGAGGTCACCCTGCAGCGCGCACGGTGCCTGCCGCCCGACGTAGATCGGGGTGAGCTTCCATCCCATTCCGGCGACGGTGCGTACCCAACCGGCACTCAGGTTGCCATCCGGGCAGGCCCGGTTGACGCCGCCGATGTAGATGCCGACGCTGCGGTACGGCGAGGCCAGCCAGGCCCGCATCGTGGTCGCGGACGGGGCGCCGCAGGTGTCGAACCCCAGCCCCCGGAAGCGCGTCGTGGTGGAGCCGGCCGGCATGGAGGGCGGGTCGCTCAGGCCGGTCGTCCCGGCCGGCCCCGACAGCGCCGTACCGCCGCCTGCGCGCTTCGGCCCGGTGTAGGTGGCGTCGGCGAGGATCGCCTCGACCAGCGCCGGCCGGTCGCCGTACGCCATGGTGGCGACCAGCCCGGTGCCGGTCAGGTCGAAGTGCGCCTCCTGGTCCGCGGTGGCGCCGGCCGTGACCGAGGTCGTCCGGCCGGGACGAAGCCTGCGAACCTCGGCGCCCCTTCCCAGCGACGCCGGGGCCTTCGCCTTCGCCCACGGGGCCGACGCGGCCGGCTGGACCAGCACCGCCTCGGTGCGGCCCACCGCGCGGGCCGGACAGCGCTGGTCGGCACCGGGCCTGCCCAGGTAGAGCGCCGGCCGGTCGAAACGTACGCACGTCCGCGGGTCGCGGTCGAGGTCGTGCACGGCCCAGGTGGCGGGGACCGTGAGCCGGAGCCCGCGGTACACGACCGTCCGGGTCGCGCCCTTCGTCAGGGTGGCGACCCGGCCGGCGCCCGCGCGGGCGGACTGGACACCGTCGGAGGTGGGGGTGGTCGCGCCGACCGCGGCGTTCGCCACGGTGGCGGACGTGGTCACGGCACTCGTCCCCGCGACCATGCCGGCGACGGCGAGAGCGAGACCGACGCGGTTGCGGGCGGCCCTCCGACCGCCGGTCACCGGAAGGAAGCGCCGTACACCGGCCAGGTATGTGTGGTCAGGTCTGATCACGATCCGCCTTTCCCGTAGGAGTCCCCCGGCGAAAACAGCTGATGGTGACTGGTGCACGACCGATATGGACACGAAGAGCGTCCGGAGACGCACTCACCGCGCACAGCATCACATTCGACAAGCCGGTCAGAGCGCACAGGTGGGAACCACACGCATGTAGTTCCCCGTTCGTCCGGGGTCGGCCAGGCGCCCTGTGCACGACGTCAGCAACCGGCCGACCGGCGTCCACAAACCGGTCGATCGGACGCCGTTCGCGTGTTAACCTGCCTGGCCGTTTTTCACGGGAGGACGCCGCCCCATGCCGACGCACGAAACTCTCCAGCCACCCGATACCAGCCCAGAAACCAACCCCGCTACCAACCCAGCCGGTCCGGTCGGCTCCGCCGATCCGCTGACCGCCGAACAGGCCCACCTCGCCGCGTCGCGCGACGCGCTGCGCCGGATGCGCGAACGCACCGAGTCGCTGAAGGCCGAGGGCGGCAACGCCGTCTCCACCGAGTACCTCAAGGCCACGCTCTACCACCGGGCCCGTTCCCTCGCCGACGACCCGAGCACACCGTTGTTCTTCGGCCGGCTCGACTACGCGCCCGGCGCCGGTCCCACCGAGGACCTGCCCGGTGGCCGCACCCGTCCCGCCCAACGCGGCGAGCGCTTCTACATCGGCCGCCGGCACGTCACCGACGCCGAGGGCGACCCGATGGTGGTCGACTGGCGCGCCGGGGTGTCCCGCCCCTTCTACCGCGCGACCAGGGGTGCGCCGATGGGCGTGCAGCTGCGGCGGAGGTTCGGCTTCCACCACGCCGACCTGACGGCGTACGAGGACGAACACCTCACCGACCGGTCCGAGACCGACGCCGCGAGCTCGATCCTGGAGACCGAGATCGAGCGGCCCCGCGTGGGGCCGATGCGCGACATCGTGGCCACCATCCAGCCCGAGCAGGACGACATCGTCCGCGCCGACCTCGCCGGCACCGTGGCCGTCCAGGGGGCACCGGGCACGGGCAAGACGGCCGTCGGCCTGCACCGCGCCGCGTTCCTGCTCTACGCCCACCGCGACCAGCTCCGCCGCCAGGGCGTCCTCGTCGTCGGCCCGAACGACTCCTTCCTCCGCTACATCGGGGACGTGCTCCCCGCCCTCGGTGAGATCGAGGCCCGGCAGGCCACGCTCCCCGAACTCGTCGGCCGGGTACGCATCCGGGCCGAGGAGCCCGCCGACGTGGCCACGCTGAAGGGCGACGCCCGGCTGGCGGAGGTGCTGCGCCGCGCTGTCTGGAGCAACCTGCGCGCCCCGTCCGAGGGTCTCCTGGTGCCGAGGGGCGCGCGGCGGTTCCGGGTTCCGTCGTACGAGGTCAGCGAGATCCTCGGCGGGATCCGTGACCGCGGCGTCCGCTACGGCGCCGGCCGGGCGATCCTGCCGCAGCGCCTCGCACACGCCGTCCTGCTGCGGATGGAGGCCGACGGCGACTCACCCGACGACCGCGTGCAGAACTCCGTCGCCCGCAGCCGGCCGGTCCGGGCGTACGCCGACCAGGTGTGGCCGGCGGTCGACCCGGTGCGGCTGGTCTTCCGGCTGCTGTCCGAACCCGCGTTCCTCGCCGAGCACGCCGACGGGCTGCTGGACGAGCGCGAACAGTCGCTGCTGGCCTGGCCCAAGCCGCCGCGTACGGCCGGGTCGGCCCGCTGGTCGCTGGCCGACGCGGTGCTCGTCGACGAGGTGGCCGACCTGCTCGAACGCACCCCGAGCCTGGGGCACGTCGTCCTGGACGAGGCGCAGGACCTGTCGCCGATGCAGCTGCGGGCCGTGGGCCGGCGCTGCTCGACGGGTTCGGCCACCGTGCTGGGCGACCTGGCCCAGGCGACCACGCCGTGGGCGACCCGTGCCTGGGACGAGGCGCTCGCGCACCTCGGCAAGCCGGACGGCCACGTCGAGGAGCTGACCAGGGGGTTCCGCGTACCCGCCGACGTGATCGCCTTCGCCGCCCGCCTGCTGCCACACATCGCGCCGACGCTCACCGCTCCCACGTCGGTCCGCCGGTCCCGCGGCGACCTGGAGGTGGTGGCTGCCGCCGATCCGGCAGCAGCGGTCGCGGCCACCGTGGGCGGCGTTCGGGCCGCTCTGGACCGGCCGGGGTCGGTGGGGCTGATCGTCGCCGACGCCCAGGTGGGCGCGGTGCGTGCCGCACTGGACCGAGCCGGTGTGGCGTACGCCCAGCTGGGCGAGGAGGGCGACGTCGACGCCCGGCTGGACGTCGTACCCGCGGCCCTGGCGAAGGGCTTGGAGTTCGACCATGTGGTCCTCGCCGAGCCGGCCCGGATCGTCGCCGGGGAGCATGACGAGGTGACCGGACTGCGCCGGCTCTACGTCTGCCTGACCCGCGCGGTGACCTCCCTCCGGGTCGTACACGCCGACCCCCTCCCCCGCCAGCTCACCACCGCGGGGGAGGTCGGCACCGTGTTCGGCCCGGCGGCCGAGGGCAGCTCGCTGATCGACTCATGAGGGTGAGCGTGCGGGTGGGGGCCGCGGTGGCGACACGAGCACGGCCGGGTGAGGATGGCGGCATGAGGACGGCCGGATGAGCCCCACCGTGGCCGACGAGGCGGACCTGCTGTGGCGCTGGACGGAGACGGTGAACCGTGCCGCGCGGGCCGCCGGAGCTGCCGACGCCGCCGGAGTGGCCGACGCCGACCGTGAGGCGGTGGGCCGGGACCTGCTCGCGCGCTACTCCGAACCCGCCCGCCGCTACCACGACGTACGCCACCTGACCGAGGTCCTCGACCGGATCGACCTGCTCGCCGACTTCGCCCGCCAGGTCGACACCGTCCGGCTGGCGGGGTGGTTCCACGACGCGATCTACGATCCGCACCGCGGCGACAACGAGGAGGCGTCCGCGCAACTGGCCGAGCAGGCGCTGGCCAGGTGCGGCGTGGGCGAGGCGGTCGCCGCGGAGGTGTCCCGGCTGGTCCTGCTCACCGCGGGGCACCAACCGGCCGCCGACGACGCCGACGGCGCGGTGCTGTGCGACGCCGACCTGGCCGTCCTGTCCACCGCGCCGGAGCGCTACGCGGTGTACGTCGCCGACGTCCGCGCGGAGTACGCCCACGTGCCCGACGAGGCGTTCCGCGAGGGCCGCGCGGCGATCCTGTCCGACCTCGCCGCCCGTGAACGCCTCTTCGGCACCGAGTACGGCCGGGCCCACTGGGAGAAGCGCGCCCGCCACAACCTCGCCGCAGAGCTCATCCTGCTGACCAGGCCTGAGGACCTGGTGCGGCCCGAGGAGTGAGCCACCGGCCACCAGCCCTCCACCGGCCACCAGCTCTCCGCCGGCCACCAGCTCTCCGGCGGTCACCGCCCGGCCGCTCCCCCGGCATCGCCCGGTGAGCCCGCGGGTAATGGAGAGGCCATGTCCGCCCGCACGCGCCGGCGACGCCTGACCAGCTTCCTCACCACCGAGAACCTCACCACCCTGGTCCTGCTGGCCGGCCTGCTCACCGGGTTCGTCGTCCTCGCCCGGATCGGTCTGGCCGACATCCCCGGTGCCCTGACGTTCGTGGGGCGGCTGACCGGCGGGCTGGCGGTGCTCGCGGCCGTCCTGGTCGGGCTGGCCGCGCTCGCGGTGGCCGACTACCGCGGCCGCCGGCGGGTCGCCAACTCCGGCGCGGCGATGCTGGTCGGCGTGCTCACCGTGGCGTTGTCCGCGGTGATGCTGATCGCGGTCGGCGTGTCCAGCGGGGACTACGAACCGGTGCCCGGCCGGTGGGTGCTGGCCACCAACTTCTGGCTGTGGCTGGCCCTGCTGGCCTGGTCGGCGTGGGCACTCGGCGTCCTGCACCGCCAGCACATCTGGGGGCAGATCCCCTATCCGCGCAGGTTCGCGCTGGGGGTGGCGCTGACCGCCGGGATCGCGATCGTCAACTTCGCGTACTCCCAGATCTACCAGCCGTTCGCGCTGCCGGTCAGCGTGTCGGCCAGCGCGGAGTTCGGGGCGCCGCGGCTCGCTCCGGACCGGCGGTCGGTCTTCGTCCCGCTCTCGGTCACGGTGAAGAACCGCGGGTCGGTCCCCGTGCACGTGCTCGGCACGTTGTACCAGGTCAGCGGGCGGCTGGGCAGTTACACACCGGCCGCCGGGATCGCCGATCGGCTGGTCGGACTGCGCGACGGGCGAGCACAGCTGCTCCGCGACACGACCGTGCGGGGGTACGAACTCGTCGGCGCCGGCCAGCTCGACTCCCTCCGCCCGGGCGACCGGCTGGAGGCGGGCGCGGAGACGACAGAAGTACGCCTGGTCCAGGTCCCGGTCAGCGCGGCGTACGACGCGATGGTCGCCTCCAGCCAGGTCACCGTGCTGCGCGGGGACCGGGCCACGATCTACGGGAGCTACTCCGTGCGGCCCAGCGTCCGGTCGGCCGGCGCGCCCGCCTGGGTGGCCGAGCCGGGGGTGGCGTACCTGAAGTACCACGCCCCGATCAGCCAGGCCAGCCACCTGCTCGGAGTCACCCGCGAACAGAAGTACGTCACGTTGTGGTGGGTGCTGGGCTCGCCGCGCGGCCGCTCGCCGTGGCCGTACCTCGCCGCCACCGTCGCCTCCGCGCACGAGGAGGACCTCGGCGGGATTCCGGCGTACGAGCAGAAGATCTCCCGCAGCTACGGCCTGACCACGGCGACCAGCGGCACCATCGAGGCGTCCCGTGCGGCGCTCACTCCCGCATCCTGAGCAGTGCTCACAAGTGAGCTGACGCGACTGTGCACAGTCACGTTCGGGCATGGACATGCCCTAGGCTGCCGAATCGTGATCCTTCCCAAGCCGCAGCAGCTCGAGCGCCTCGACGGCGCGTTCCATCTGACCAGCTCCGCCACGGTCCGCGCCGACGAGTCGTCGGCCCCGATCGTCGGGGCCCTGCGCCGGGCGCTGGCGCCGGCGACCGGTTTCGCGCTCGACGACGCCTCGGGAGACGACTCCGCCGCGATCACGCTGCGCGTCGACACCGGCCTGGTCGGGCCGGAGGCCTACCGCCTCAGCGTGACGCCCGACGGCGTGGAGATCGCGGGCAGCGACCCCTCCGGTGTCTTCTACGGGGTCCAGTCGCTGCGGCAGCTGCTTCCCCCGGAGATCTTCTCCCCCACCACGGTGGAGCGGCAGTGGGAGATCCCGGCGGTCGAGGTCGTCGACCGGCCGCGGTTCGGCTGGCGCGGGACGATGCTCGACGTGGCCCGGCACTTCATGCCGAAGGAGTTCGTCCTCAAGCTGATCGACCTGCTCGCCCTGCACAAGCTGAACGTCTTCCACTTCCACCTCACCGAGGACCAGGGCTGGCGCCTCGCGAGTGAGAAGTACCCCCGCCTCACCGAGGTCGGCGCCTACCGCCCGGAGACCCTTGTCGGGCACGCCCACCGCCCGGAGAGCGAGTTCACCTTCGACGGCACGCCGCACGGCGGCTACTACACCCAGGACGACATCCGGGAGATCGTGGCGTACGCCCAGGAGCGTTTCGTCACCGTCATCCCCGAGATCGACATGCCGGGGCACATGCTGGCCGCCATCGCCGCCTATCCCGAGCTCGGCAACGGCCTGAAGCCGGCGAAGGTATGGACCCGCTGGGGCATCAGCGAGCAGGTGCTCAACGTCGAGGACTCCACCCTCGACTTCTGCCGCGACATCCTGGACGAGGTGATGGGCCTCTTCCCGAGCCCGCTCATCCACTGCGGCGGCGACGAGTGCCCGAAGGCGGAGTGGAAGGTCAGCCCGGCCGCGCAGGAACGCATGCGGTCGCTCGGCCTCGCCGACGAGAACGCCCTGCAGGGGTGGTTCACCGCGCAGATGGCGGCCCACCTCGCCGACCGGGGCCGGCGGTTCGTCGGCTGGGACGAGGTGCTCGAGGGCGGCGGACCGGCCAACCTGCCCGAGGACGTCGTGGTCATGTCGTGGCGCAGCGAGGAAGGCGGCATCGAGGCGGCCCGCGGCGGGCTGGACGTGGTGATGGCGCCCTGCCAGACCGTCTACTTCGACTACTACCAGAGCGAGGACACCGACTCCGAGCCGCTGGCCATCGGCGGGTTCGCGCCGCTGGAGAAGGTCTACAACTACCGGCCGATCCCCGGCGAACTCGACGCCGAGGCCGCCCGGCACGTGCTCGGCGCGCAGTGCCAGCTGTGGACGGAGTACGTCCCGACGCCCGAGCACGCGGAGTACATGCTGTTCCCGCGGGTGTGCGCGTTCGCCGAGGCGGTGTGGCGCGACGAGACCGGCGGCGTGGAGGAGTACTCCGCGTTCCTGGACCGGCTGCGGCCACACCTCGCCCGGCTGGACACCGTGGGCGTCAACTACCGCAAGCTGGACTGAGTACGTCGAGTACGCCGAGTACGTCGTTACGTGCGGGGTTTGCGGCGGCGCAGGCCGGCGGCGGTGATCCGGGCCACGAGTTCCCGGCTCGTCACCGGCTGCGCGCCCGCCGCGAGCACCTCGGCGTACCTCGCCTCCGGTACGTCGTAGTGGTCACGGTGGAAGCCGCTCTCGGGCAGTCCACAGCGGCGGGCGAAGTCGTGCAGTTCCTCGAAGGACCGGTCGCTCACCAGATGCGACCAGACGGTGCCGCGCGCGGGCCAGGTCGGCGGGTCGAGGAGGAGCGTCACAGCTCCGGCACGCTTCCGCTCTCCTTCGCGGTCTCCCTCGCGGTCTCCTTCGCGGTCCCACTGGAGAGCAGGTCGAGCGCGCGGGCCACCTCGTCGTCGACCAGGGTGCGCCAGGCGCGGACGTACGACGCGTCGGCGTACGCCTTCCAGGAACGGTCCGGCCGGACCGCCGTACCCACGTGGAACGCCCGGATCCCGGCCTGCGCCAGCCACGGCACGTGATCGGCCCGCAGGCCCCCGCCGGCCATGATCCGGTCGGTGGCGAACGGGTCGGATTTCGCCCGCCGGGTCAGGTCGTCCAGGCCGGCCTCCACCCCGCGCGGCGAACCCGCGGTCAGCACGTGGGTGAGCCCCGGCAGCCGGCGAAGGTCCTGCCAGGCCCGGTCGGTCTCGAGCGCGTGGTCGACCGCCCGGTGGAACGTCCACGGCCGGTCGGGGAACTCCTCGACCAGAGCGCAGGTGGTCTCCTGGTCGATCTCGAGCGTGCCGGTGAGGAAGCCGAGCACGAAGCCGTCCGCGCCTGCCGCGACGTACGACGAGGCCAGTCCGCGCAGCCGGGCCACCTCGGCACCGGTTGCGCTGAACGTGTCGGACAGGCGCAGCATCACCCGGAGCGGAACGTTCGTACGCCGCCGGATCTCCTCCACCACCGACGGCTCCGGCGACAGGCCGTCGGCATCCATGTCGGTCACCAGCTCCACCCGGTCCGCGCCGCCGTCCTCCGCGGCCACGGCGTCGGCGACTCCGAGGGCGATGACCTCGAGCAAGGGACGCGTCATGGGACGAAGCCTGCCAGGATCGTGTCCGTGACGGACGACGACCCGCTGATCAACGCCCGAGCCCAGGTTTTTCACGACCTGCAGGCCTCCGGTCACGCCGACCCCCGAGGCGTGTCGATCCTCGAGGACGCGGTGGCCGAACGCCGGTGGTGGGTCGCGCAGTGGCCGGAGGGCGCGGACTATGTCGCCGGCCAGATCGCCCAGGACGTGCAGGACGCGCTGATGGACTCGGTGGGGCGCTGGCCCAGGTGCAAGGCCTGCGACGACGTCGAGCCGCACGAGCTGCGGATCGAACCCGAGCTCGGACCGAACCCGCACTGGGTCTGCGACCGCGGCGGGATCGACGTCGCCCCGCTCGGGGAGCTCTGACAGAGCGCGTCCTTCCGCTCACCCAGGCTGACCCATCCCGGACGTACGCCTTGGCGACAGACGGTTGTAGACAATAATCGGAGCGAGTCGAGGGCCCATCGGCGATCTCCCGTCCCCACGTGCGAGCTTCCGCATCCACGTACCGGAAAGGAACGCCATGACCACGGGCAAGACCGCCGCGTCCGCGGCGACCAGCCCCTCCGAAGTCGCCAGCCTCTACAAGTACCTCCGGGTCACCGACGTCGCCGACGCCATGGACGGCATCGGCTACTTCGACATCGGCCTGGTCTCACGCGACGTCCGCCCGCTGTGGCGCGGGATGAAGTTCTGGGGTGAGGCGGCGACGCTGCGCTGCGTACCCGCCAACCGTCCGATGTGGAAGCTCGACTCCACCGAGGACATCGTTGCCGCGCACGGCATCTGGTTCGAGGAGGTCGGCCGGCCCGCCGGTCTCGGCGACCTCCCGCCCGGCCACGTGATCGTCACCGACGGCGGCGGGGCGCGGGAGGTGGGCTTCTGGGGTTCGGCGAACGCCATGTCCGCCCACGCCAACGGCGCCGTCGGCATCGTCACCGACGGGTACTGCCGGGACACCGCCGAGATCGAGCTGCAGCGGACGCCGATATGCGCCGCGGCTCGCGGCCGGACGATCATTCCGGGCCGGATCGAGGCGGTCGAGGCCCAGGTAACCATCGGCTGTGGCGGAGTGCAGGTGCGGCCCGGCGACATCGTGGGCACCGACGACGACGGCGTGATCGTCGTACCCGCCGAGGTCGCGGGCGAGGTCGCGGTGCACGCCCGCGCGGTCCTGATCGCCGACATGCACGCCCGCCGGAAGTTGTACGAGAAGCTCGGCCGCGAGCCCGACGAGACGGTGGACATCGAGGCGGTCGAGGCGTACTACGCCGGCAGGTAGCGACGCCTGAGGTTCTCCGATCTCCCGGCAGTCGAAGCCGGAGGCCCTCCACGCCGAGCGGGGAGGGCCTTCGGCTTTCGTACGTACTAAAGCGAGGAGGGCGCCGCGGGCGTCACAACCTGGGCGACATCCGGTGAGGCCGAAGCTTTGCGAGGTTGCCGCCCGGTCAGCTCCCCGGCGGCCTTCCGGAGCAGAGTCACGCTGTCCTGTGCCGGGAGTGCGGCCTCCAGGAGGCGCTTCCACAGGGTCGCGTGAAGGCGTACCTCCTCCTCGCCGGTGAGCACGGTGTCGAACGCGAGGTTGTCGACCGTCACCAAGGTCTTGGAGAACGGCTCGGGGTACGTGTAGAGCCCGAACGCGCTCTTGGGTACGGCAGGACCCTTGATCTGGGCGTCCACGGGGAGCACCCGGATGTCGGCGTGCATGGGCTGCTCGGCAAGGTGGCGGAGCTGTTCGGCGAGCACGTCCTTCGGCACCGCGGGGCGGCGGACGATGAGCTCGTCGAGGATCACCTGGTACGTCGGCCGGCGCCGCCGCAACATCCGCTGCCGGTCAGCCCGACCGCGTACGACTCCCTGTCTGGTGATGGTCGGTTCGACGAACGTCAGGTCGTCGACCTCGGCGATGCTGCGTGCGTACGCCTCGGTCTGGAGCAGACCGGGAACCAGCGCCATGGCGTAGTCGCGGATCTGCGAAGCCCCCTGCTCGAGGTCGGCGTAGCGCGCCTGCCGGTGGCCCATCCGGCTGCTGTGCGCCTCCCACCAGCCGCGCTCGGCGGCGCCGCGCGCGGTGTCCACGAACAAGGTCCAGGCGTCTCCCTGGATGTTCAGCGCTTCGGCGATGTCGAGAATCTCGTCGATCTGCGGGCGCAGATGGCCGTTCTCCAGCTTGGACAGCTTCGCCTGGGACAGCCCGGTCGCCTTCGCGAGTTGCGCGTGGGTCATCTTCGCCCGTTGCCGATGAGCGATCAGCTCCTCGGAAAGACGCAGCCGACATACGTACGGACTGCTGATCACTGGCACCCCTTGCACCCGAATGATTCGCCCCTGGGGCATGACCCTAGCTCCTGTCAGGCGTGACGGACAGTGCCGAACAACGTGCAAAGCGTACTTGCAGACCTGGCCGAAGCCTGCCAAGGTGTGCATCATTCGGCAAATCGTCATCATGACGGCGAGCTGACACCCGCCGGTTCTCGTTCCCTCGGACGGCGCGGTGACGGCGCGCGGCGTGATGCGAACTCACACGACGGGGAGTGGCCGCATGGTCGAAACGCGGAGCGGGTGCAGTGAAACGCTCGTCGCGGGGAAGGCACCGCTCGTGGCCATCACAGCCAGACAGCGGGCGTACGAACTCGCCGAGCTGTTCACTCGTAGCGGGCTAGCCGCGGCGGTCGTCTGGGACGACCGGAAGTCCGCGTGGTGCGTGCGGGTGATCGAGCCCGCCGACGAGCGGCTGCACATGTGCCTGTGGCTCCGCGACAACCGGTGGACATGGGTTCCCGGCTGCGCCTGGAGCGCCGACGCCGGCGACTACGCCGCTGTCGTGCGGTTCGCGACCGCGTGGGTCACCGAGCATCGCGTCGCGCTCTGAACCCCCTCGGATTCCCGTACGCCGGTTGGGCATCCGTGCCCCGTCGACGTCCGGGTTGCAGGTCCCCGTCCATCCAGGGCGGGGCCGACGAAGAGTGGCCACCGCGGAGGCGCCGCACCTCTCGCAGGTGCGGCGGCGGTGGCCACGTCATGAGAAGACACCAAGAAAAGAGGTAGCGCCATGCAGGCAACAATCACCAACCCTGGCAACGGATCGAGCAGCGCCGACGAGTCGCTGTTCGGCTCGACCGGCATCAAGCGTGACCAGGTGACCGGACAGCAGTCCGGCCTCGGGCACGACGCCTGATCTCGCGCCGGGCAACCCGATAGTGGAGGGGTCCTCGGCGGCCACCGGGGACCCCTCCTGACCACCACTCCCACACCAGACCCGACAGGGGAAACCAGCATGAAGAGATGGCTACCGGCCACCCTAGCGATCACCTTCGCGACGCTCGGCCTTTCCGTCCCCGCCGCGAGTGCGCAACCACTCGACACCGAGACCGGCGTCCCGGTCGCGGTCGAGACGCCAGCGGCCGCGAACCCGTCATTGTGTGCGTTCTGCCCCCGCATCCACCAGCGCGGGGGCAGACTGCTTTCGGACTGACACAGTGCGTGATTGGAGGCGCCATGAGTAACGACGAAGCTAAGGCTCGGGATGCTCTGGCCGCCGGGCGTGCCGACGAGGCGATCGCCTACGCGTTGCTGGACGTGAAGTCCACGCTGCACGACCTGTGGTGGGCTACAGCGAAACGCAACGTCCAGACGAACACGTGGATGAGGACCCTCGCCCAGAAGGAAGGCCGCGCGGTCACCCTCCTCCGCCGCACCGGTACCCGCCCGGACATGTGGCGAGGTGAGTGGCACGCCGGGTCGACTGGAGGGATGAAGGCCTACGAGGCTGCCGACAAGGACGCCGTGCTTAGGTGGGCAGCAGACCTCCCGGCGGGGGTTCGGCTGATCCTCGACCCCGACAGCAACGAGTGGATTCCGTGGGAGGACATGGACGTGGAGGCCTACGTCACCCGCGACCCGGAGGATCGAGAGCAGCGGAGGACGTGACGGGGCGCGATCTCTGTCCTCCTGGCGGCGTTCTTGTAGGTAGTAAGACGCAACGCCCGTGGATTGGTCCGTGACCAGATGACCGCCGCCGCACCTTGTTGATGCCGGCACCGCCAACCGCAGCAAGGGCTATTCCTGTCAACTAGCTGTTGACATCTACTGAGTTCCCGTTGCGAAGACGCGACGATGCCGCGGGGGGGCCGTCGAGGGACTCGATGGTGGCGATGGACGGACCGCGGCGCGTACGCAGATCGCGGGAGACGGCCTCGGCGTCCCTGAGCGCCCGGATCGCGTTCGCGCCGGCCAGCTTGGCGAGGTCCTGTTCGGACCAGCCGCGTTCCAGCAGCGCCGCGAAGAGCAGCGGGTAGCCCGACACGTCGCCGAGCCCCACCGGGAACGTGTCGGTGCCGTCGTAGTCGCCGCCGAGCCCGATGTGGTCGATACCTGCCACCTCGCGTACGTGCTCCACATGCGCCACCACGTCGGAGAGCGCGGCGTCCGGCTTCGGGTGCTCCTTGCGCCACTGCCGACTGAACTCGAAGAACGCACTGAGGTCGGTCGGGCTAATGCCCTGTGCCCGCGCCGCCTCCGACGCCTCCACCCGCCAGAGCGCGCACGCGGGTGAGACGAACTCCGGCACGAACGTCACCATGCACACGCCGCCGTTCGCCGGAAGCAGGGCGAGCACGTCGTCGGGGACGTTCCGCGCCACGTCACACACCGCCCGGGCCGAGGAGTGGGAGAAGATCACCGGCGCCTCGCTGCTCGCCAGAGCTGCCCGCATGGTGTCGGCGGAGACGTGGGACAGGTCGACGAGCATGCCCAGCCGGTTCATCTCGGCGACGACTTCCAGCCCGAACTTCGACAGCCCGCCGACAGCCGGCTCGTCGGTCGCGGAGTCCGCCCACGGAACGTTGTCGTTGTGAGTGAGCGTCATGTACCGCACGCCGAGCGCGTGCATCGCGCGGAGCGTGGCCAGCGAACAGTCGATGGAGTGGCCGCCTTCCATACCCATCAGGGACGCGATCCGGCCGGAGGCGAAAACCTGCTCCACCTCGTCGGCCGTGGTCGCCAACCCGAACGTGTCGGCGTACCGGCTGACCATCGCGTGCACGGCGTCGACCTGCTCCAGCGTCGCCGAGACCGCGTGGTCGCCCTGCAGCCGGCTCGGCACGTAGACCGACCAGAACTGCGCGCCGACGTGACCCTGCCGCAGCCGCGGGATGTCGGTCTGCAGGCTGGGCTGGTCGACGGCGATGTCCACCTTGTCGAAGTCGTACGCGCTGGCGTGCCGCATCGCGATCGGCAGGTCGTTGTGCCCGTCGACCAGCGGATGGGCGGCGAGCAGGGCCCGCGCTCGGTCGAGGTGGTCGGCAGGAGTCGTGGTGGCCATGCCCCGATCTTGCCGTGGGCGCCTCGCCGACATGCAGAAGGGCGGCCCTGGAGTGTTCCAGGACCGCCCTGCCGCTGTGATGCGGGAGTTACCGGGCTTCGAGCGAACTCAGAAGTCCATGCCTCCACCGTCGGGCATGCCGCCGCCCGCCGGGGCCTTCTCCTTCTCCGGCTTGTCCGCGACGACCGCCTCGGTGGTGAGGAACAGGCCGGCGATGGACGAGGCGTTCTGCAGCGCCGAGCGCACGACCTTGGCCGGGTCGGGAACGCCTGCCGCGAGCAGGTCGACGTACTCGCCGGTCGCGGCGTTGAGGCCGTGGCCGTCGGGGAGTCCGCGGACCTTCTCGGCGACAACGCCGCCCTCGAGGCCGGCGTTGACCGCGATCTGCTTCAGCGGAGCCTCGAGCGCCACCTTGACGATGTTGGCGCCGGTGGCCTCGTCACCTTCGAGGTCGAGCTTGTCGAAGGCCTTCTTGCCGGCCTGGACGAGCGCCACGCCGCCACCGGCGACGATGCCCTCCTCGACCGAGGCCTTCGCCGCGCGAACGGCGTCCTCGATGCGGTGCTTGCGCTCCTTCAGCTCCACCTCGGTGGCGGCGCCGACCTTGATCACCGCAACGCCGCCGGCCAGCTTGGCCAGCCGCTCCTGCAGCTTCTCGCGGTCGTAGTCGGAGTCGCTGCGCTCGATCTCGGCGCGGATCTGGTTGACCCGGCCGGAGATCTGCTCGGGGTCACCGGCACCCTCGACGATCGTCGTCTCGTCCTTGGTGACGACGACCTTGCGGGCGCGGCCGAGCAGGTCGAGACCGGCGTTCTCCAGCTTCAGGCCGACCTCCTCGGAGATGACCTGGCCACCGGTGAGGATGGCGATGTCGCCGAGCATGGCCTTGCGGCGGTCACCGAAGCCGGGAGCCTTGACGGCAACCGACTTGAAGGTGCCGCGGACCTTGTTGACGACGAGCGTGGCCAGGGCCTCGCCCTCGACGTCCTCGGCGATGATCGCCAGCGGCTTGCCGGACTGCATGACCTTCTCCAGCAGAGGGAGCATGTCCTTCACCGCGGAGATCTTGCCGTTGTAGACGAGAACGTAGGGGTCGTCGAGGACGGCCTCCATGCGCTCGGCGTCGGTCCAGAAGTACGGCGAGATGTAGCCCTTGTCGAAGCGCATACCCTCGGTGAGCTCGAGCTCGAGCCCGAAGGTGTTGCTCTCCTCGACGGTGATGACGCCTTCCTTGCCGACCTTGTCCATCGCCTCGGCGATGATCTCGCCGACGCTCGCGTCGCCACCGGCGGAGACGGCCGCCACAGAGGCGATCTGCTCCTTGGTCTCGACGTCCTTGGCGGCCTGGGCGAGCTGCTCGGTCACCCGGTCGACGGCGGCCTCGATGCCACGCTTGAGGCCCATCGGGTTGGCCCCGGCGGCGACGTTGCGCAGACCCTCGCGGACCAGCGCCTGGGCGAGCACGGTCGCGGTCGTGGTGCCGTCACCGGCCACATCGTCGGTCTTCTTGGCAACTTCCTTGACGAGCTCGGCCCCGATCTTCTCCCACGGGTCCTCGAGCTCGATCTCCTTCGCGATGGAGACGCCGTCGTTGGTGATCGTCGGCGCGCCCCACTTCTTCTCCAGGACGACGTTGCGGCCCTTGGGGCCGAGAGTCACCTTGACGGCGTCGGCGAGGGTGTTCATTCCCCGCTCGAGACCGCGGCGCGCGTCCTCGTTGAACGAGATGATCTTGGGCATCTAGCTGGATCCTCCCCCAGGTGGGTGGATGGTCGTGGGTTCGGGTCGACGCCCGCGACGGACGCTTCCCGGCCAGGCCGGGAACCTCGTCGAACCAAACCAAGTGGATTGTCACTCGCGACCTTCGAGTGCTAACACGTGTTTAGCACTCGCCCTGGGAGAGTGCAAGCCGAGGGCGGGGAGGCCGGACAAGCCGAGACCCCGGCCCTCGCAGCGTGCCCATCGATCCTTCACCGACGGACACACCCTCGCACACGTGTTGCCGCAGACGGGTTGCCGCAGACGGGTTGCCGCACACAGGTTGTTGCCGCACACAGGTTGTTGCCGCACACAGGTTGTTGCCGCACACGGGTTGCCGCACACGGGTTGCCGCACACGGGTTGCCGCGGACACGCCGGGGCCCGGACGGATCCTCCCGCCCGGGCCCCGGCGTCGCCTTCCGTGGTCTGGCTCAGACCGGGCGCACCTCGTGCGCTTCAAGCCCCTTCGGGCCACGGACGACCTCGAACTCGACGGCCTGGCCGTCGGCGAGGGACTTGTATCCGTCCATCTGGATCTTCGACCAGTGGACGAAGACGTCGTTACCGTCGTCCACCGCAATGAAGCCGTAGCCCTTTTCCGAGTTGAACCACTTCACGGTTCCCTGCGTCATGCCCTCTCCTCAGACCCGTTCGGGTGTCAGACCCGCCCGGCGCGGGCCCGGGTCGTACTCACCGCACCCGTCCCGCGAGGGGAGGTGTTGCGATCGATCAGCGCGCATTCCCACCGTTGGCGGTCGAGCCGTTACGCACGATCATGGCGACCACGGCCGACCATAACCAAAAACGTGTCCGGTGTGGAGATGTCTGAACGATCTCGTTTGGGCCAGGTTCGGCCCCGTCACCCCACTCAGAATCACGGAACGTCAACGGTCTACTACATCGGCCACAGCGCGTAACTACCATCCCGCTATGCAGGACAAAACGTCAGCTGGCCAGCGGAGACGCCCCGAAGGATTCCGCCCAGTCGTAGGTCAGTTCCTCGTCGCCGGAGCGCCACCGGCGCGGAACCGTCGACCACAACCAGTCCAGTGGCTCGAGCCCGCCGGGCTGCCCGCCGTCCAGGGCCAGCCGGACGGCCGCGCGCAGGTCGGCGTCCACCTTCGGCGTACGGGAGGCAGGGTCCACCGAGACGAACAACGCCGTCCCCGAGCGGGCTACCAGGTCGAGGAACTGGCGGTTCTTCTCCCACGGCGTCACCGGCGTGCACGGCACGCAGTCGGCGTCGGCGGCGAAGAACGCACCGTGCTGGGCGAGCCGGTACGCGAGCGTGTTGACGCCCATCCGGCGGGTGCGTTCCCAGTCCCGGCCGGAGGTGTCGTCACCGATCCGCTGCACCTCCACCAGGCCGGCGGCCAGGTGCCCGACGGTGTTGCAGCCGATCACCACCGCACTGCCGGCACCCTCGCGGATCGTCTCGTACAGCCGCAGCAGGATCTCGGCGTTCGTACGCCCGCGGTCGGCGAAGTGCCATCCGGGGTCGGTCAGCCCCGCACCCATCGCCGGGCCGAACCGGCCGAACGCGTCGAAGGTCGAGAAGTCGTGCTTGACCAGCTCGAAGCCCCAGCCGACCAGCCGGGCCACGTCCTCGCCGATCGTGCGCAGGTTGTCCGGCAGGGTGAGGTCGAGCGGCTGCTCGCGTGCCGGGCGCGGGCCCGGCCGCAGCCGCGGCGGGTCGGTCACGGTGGACAGCGCGGCGGGGCGCATCCAGATCCCCGGCCGGGCACCCCGCGCCGCGATGTCGGCGGCGAAGCCCGGCATGTCGTCGAAGAGGCCGGGGACACCGGCGGTCCAGGGGCCACCCGGGCAGACGCCACCGGGGCTCCAGCCGGCGTCGACGACACAGAACGGCCGCACCGGATGGCCGTCGGCGTACGACACGATCGTCTCGGCGTCGCGCAGGATCTGGGCGGGGCCGAAGTCGCGGCCGTAGGCGTAGTACCAGTTGTTGGCGCCGACCACTGGCTCGGCCACCGGCAGCGGGTCGGCGCACATCGCCGCTGTCAACCCGCGCTGGACGGCGTAGGGCGAGGCGTTCGCGTCGCCGGCGACCTCGACCACCGTGGCCGCGGACAGCACCCGATCCCCCAGCGAGACCGGGCCGCCGCCGTTGCGGACGTCGAGCCACAACGAGCAGCCGTCCTCGTCGACGGTCCAGGCGCAGAAGGCGTTCGGGCGTACGCGAACGCCCATGCCCGTGGTCGTCGCGGACACCGGGTCGTGCGCGAGCCACGACCACGGCAGCAGCCGCTCGGGCTGGTGGTGCCTCCAGGCGAGGTCACCGTAGGAGCGTTCCCAGGCGTCGCCGAGGACCAGCGCGGACGTGGCCACGCGGCGCCGCCAGCGCAGCACCACCCAGGACAGGCCGGCGTCCGGGCAGGCCACCGTGACGTCGAGACCGTTCGGCCCCTGGACCAGCCCGACCTCCACCTCGGCGGTGGTGAACCTGGTGGTCGGACCCGCGTCAAGGCGCGCTTGACGCGGGCCGTCGGTGCGCTCGTGCAGCACGAACGCCGCGTCCGGAATCGCGGGCGCCGGCGCGGTGACGCCGCCCGTCGCCGCCGGTGAGCTCAGCGGGCACCGCCGGCGACGGCGGGGATCACCGAGACCTGCGTACCCTCCGGGGTCGGGGTGTCCAGGCCGCCGGCGAAGCGCACGTCCTCCTCGCCGACATAGACGTTGACGAACCTGCGCAGCTTGCCTGCGTCGTCGAGCACACGCGCGCGGATGCCGGGGTAGTTCGCGTCCAGCGACTCCAGCACCTCGGCCAGGGTGTCGCCGTCGGCCTTCACCTCCGACGAGCCGCCGGTGTAGGTGCGCAGGATGGTGGGGATCCGAACCTTCACGCTCATGCGAGACCAGCCTCCGTGAATGCTTCGTACGTCGGGCGGATGGTGGCCTTCGGGCCGACCCTGCCGGCGATGGCGTCCAGGGTCTTCAGCCCGTCGCCGGAGTTGATGATCACGGTCTCGGCGGCCGGGTCGAGCTTGCCGGTGCGCACCAGCTTCGCCAGCGTGGCCACGGTCACCCCGCCGGCGGTCTCACCGAAGATGCCCTCGGTGCGGGCCAGCCGGGCGATGCCGTCGACCACTTCCTCGTCGGAGACGTCCTCGACGGTCCCGCCGGTGCGCCGCACCACGTCCAGGACGTACGGCCCGTCCGCGGGGTTGCCGATCGCCAGCGACTTCGCCAGCGTCTGTGGCTTCACCGGGGCGACCACGTCGTGGCCGGCGTGGAACGCCGCCGACACCGGGGAGCAGCCGGTGGCCTGGGCGCCGAAGATGCGGTACGGCGTGTCCTCCACCAGCCCGAGCTCGACCAGCTCGCGGATGCCCTTGTCGATCTTCACCAGCTGGGCGCCGGACGCGATCGGGACGACGATCTGCTCGGGCAGCCGCCAGCCGAGCTGCTCGGCGATCTCGTACCCCAGCGTCTTGGAGCCCTCGGCGTAGTAGGGCCGGACGTTGACGTTGACGAACGCCCAGGTCTCCTCCTCGCCGGCGATCTCGCTGGCCAGGCGGTTGACGTCGTCGTAGGTGCCCTCGACGGCGACGAGCGTGCCGCCGTACACCGCGGTGGTGACAATCTTCTGCTGCTCGAGGTTGTGCGGCACCAGCACCACGCTGCGGATCCCGGCGCGGGCGGCGGCCGCGGCCACGGCGTTGGCGAGGTTGCCCGTGGACGGGCAGGCCAGCACCTGGAAGCCCAGCTCACGGGCCGCGGTCAGCGCGACGGCGACGACGCGGTCCTTGAACGAGTGGGTGGGGTTGCCGGAGTCGTCCTTGACCCACAGCCGGGCCAGGTCCAGGTCGGCGGCGAGCCGGTCGGCGCGCACCAGCCGGGTGAGCCCGGGCTCGGTGTTGGGGAACGACGCCACGTCGGCCGGCACGGGAAGCAGTTCGCGGTAACGCCAGATGTTGTGCGGGCCGGCGGCGATCTGCTCGCGGGTCACCGTGGGGAAGTCGTAGCCCACCTCGAGCGGGCCGAAGCACTCCGAGCACGCGTAGTGGGCGCCGAGCGGGCTGCTGGCTCCGCACTCCCGACATCGCAGTTCGGTGGCGTTCCCGAAGGCGCCGGGGCGGATCGTGTGGGTGCCGGGCGTGGTGCTGTCGGCGTAGGTCGTCGTCATGCGAGGCCTCTCCTCTCATCTTTCCCGCGTACGTCCGCTCGGGAGGTCGTCCCGGACGCGGAGTCGTGGGCCGGAGTTGGCACCGTGGCCGCCGTGGGCCTGCATGTACGCGAGACACACTCGTCGGCGGTCGGCCGGTTGCCGGGGCTTCGTCGGGCCGGTCCCTCTGCCCCTCTGGATGAGTTCCTTGTTCAGTTGTGGTGTTCAGTTGTGGCGGTTCGGCTGTGCGGCCCCTCCAGGGGCAAGCGGCGACGTCGGTCGTGTCACCGCCTGCGGGCGAGCCTAACGGGTAGGTCCGGGCGAACGTCGACAGCGTTCAGAATGCGAGACGAGCTGTCCGAATGGAGGACAAGCCGGGCTCATCGGGCCGGCCACGCCCCCGCCGCGGCCGTCGCGGCCGGCGTGGAACGCCGAAGCGGCGCCACCGCGGCCGGGCTTCGGGAACCGTCGCACAGCGCGACGGCGGCCACCTGGGCGGGCAGCGGGTTCAGCTCACCGTCGTCGGTGAACAGCCAGGTGTTGGCGCCCACGGCGGCCTGCCGGACCCCGTCCGGCGTACTGAAGACTCCGCGCTGTAGCCGAAGACCGCGCCGTCGTGGCCCCAGACGACGCCACCGGGAACACAGGGCACCTGCACCGGGAAGATCCCCAGGCCGTAGCCGAACTTCCCGGTGTCGGTCATCTGCGCGACCTGGGCCTTCGGCAGCAGCCGGCCGGTGAACAACGCGTGCACGAACGTCGTCTCGTCGCGGGTCGTGTCAAGCGCGCTTTACACCCGCTCCGGTGAGGAGTCGCAGGTAGGCCGGCGCCGCATCGGGCACCAGCACCCGCAGGGCGAGGTCGCGGACCGAGGCCTTCGGCACCAGGAAGGCGGTCACGACGTTCTGGGTCTCACCACCGGGAATCGGATGCCGCAGGAACCGGCCGGTGTGCCGGAAGCAGCCGATCGCGGATTCCTTGACCTGCCGCCGGATGTCGGTGAAGAGCACGCCGGCAGGGTGCCAGGTGTGCCCTCTGCGGTCGGCGACGGAGAACTCGCAGCCCTGGATCCGGCGGCCCGCGGCGCGGTCTCGCGGCGTGACCATCAGCGCGACGTACACGGCGGTCCAACCCGCCCGCACCCGCAGCGGATGCCGCGGAGCGCTCGCGGTGAACGTCACCAGCCGCCAGGCGGCACCCGCGTACTCCCCGGTCCGGCCGACGGCGACCGTCTGTGCCTGCCGCATCACCGGCTTGCCGGGGTGGTCGGCCGCGACGGCATCCGTCACCGCCGCGAGCGGGAGCAGAAGGGCGAAGGCCAGCAGCCACCGCAGTCGTACGACAGAAAGCCAACGGCCGAGCACACTCGAAGGCCCACCACGCGATCCCACGCAGCAGATGTGCCCAGGTGGCGCGCCGCCGACCCGTCTGCGCACAGCTTTGTAACCGGCGGTGCGACCGCGCGGTGCAACCGGTTGGTCAGCGCTCCCGGCTGGCCTGAACGGCGGATGGGCCCGAGTCGAGGGCCTAGGCTCTGTCGCCATGGCGAGCGAACCGAACAAGAGCGTGCTGCTCGCCTCCAACCGAGGCCCGGTGTCATTCCGCCAGGACGACGCCGGCAGGCTCCAGTGCGTCGGAGGCTCCGGTGGACTGTCGGCGGCGCTCGCCGCGATCCCCCCTCAGGAGGACGCGCTGTGGGTCGCGGCCGCGCTGTCCGACGCCGACCGGCTCGCGGCCAGGTCGGCGCCGTCGGGCAGATTGGACGCCGCGGGGTACGACACCGGGACGATTCCGGTCCGGCTGCTCGACATCGAGCCGCTCACCTTCACCCGTGCGTACAACGGCATCGCCAACTCCACCCTGTGGTTTCTGCACCACCTGCTGTTCGACACCGCCAACGCGCCGCTCTTCGACCGGAGGTTCCGCCGGGAGTGGGCGTCCTACGTGGACTACAACACCGCGTTCGCGCAGGCACTCGCCGAGGAGGCCGCGCCGGGCGGGCGGGTGCTGATCCAGGACTACCACCTCACCCTGGCGCCACAACTGCTCCGTGCCCGCCGCCCCGACCTCGCCATCGGTCACTTCTCCCACACCCCGTGGGCGCCGCCGGACTACTACCGGCTGTTGCCCGACGACGTGGCGGTGGCCCTGCTGGAGGGGCTGCTCGCCGCGGACCACGCGGGCTTCCTCACCCGGCGGTGGGCGCGGGCGTTCCTGGCGTGCTGTGAGGCCGTGCTCGGCGCGCGGGTCGACTGGGCGCACGACACCGTGGAGTACGCCGGCCGGCGCACCGTCGTGGGCGTGCACTCGCTCGGCGTGGACGCCGGCGCCATGCGCGCCCGGGCCAACGCACCCGACGTGTGGGCCCGGATGGCGGGACTGCGCGCCCAGGTCGGTGACCGTCTCCTGCTGGTCCGGGTCGACCGGGCCGAGCTGAGCAAGAACATCGTGCGGGGACTGCTGGCGTACCGCGAACTACTGCGCCGACGGCCGGAGTGGCAGGGCCGGGTGGTGCACGCGGCGCTGGCCTACCCGAGCCGGCACGACATTCCGGAGTACCGCGAGTACTCCGCCTCGGTACAGCGCGTCGCCAAGGAGATCGTGGACGAGTTCGGCAGCCCGGACTGGGACCCCCTCGTGCTCACCGTCGACGACGACTACGCGCGCTCGCTCGCGACGTACCGCATGGCCCACGTCGCGGTGGTGAACCCCATCCGGGACGGGATGAACCTGGTCGCCAAGGAGATCCCGATCGTCTCCGACAACGGCTGTGCGCTGGTGCTGTCGCGCGAGGCCGGCGCTGCGGTCGAGCTCGGTGACGCGGCGTTCCTGATCAACCCGTTCGACATCGAGGAAACCGCCGAGGCGATGCACGCCGCGCTGTCGCTGAGTGGTGCCGAACGCCGCACGCGGTCGGCGCAGCTGGCGGAGGCGGCAGGCAGGTGCCCGCCGCAGGCCTGGCTCGCCGACCAGCTCCACGCCCTGGAGACCCACGCCGGCTGAGCGGTGACCGCCCTCGGGTGTACGCCGGAACCCCTCCCGAAATCCGCTAGTTCGGAATTCGGCGATTGTCCAGCATGCCAGCTGGAGAGCATTCCCTACCGAATGCGCGATTTCGGAAAGTCCCGCTGCGCAAGCCGGGGTCGACGGGCAGTCCTGCACGTCCGGCTATCCCGGCCGCCGCGTACCTGGAAGGCGACCGACGTGAGCAGCTCTCTCAACCGGCGTGGGGCGGTGCGCGCCGCCGGGTGGCCGGCAGGCATCGTCGTTGCGACCGTCGCCATCGGCCTGGCCGCCGCGTTCGCCCTCACCATCTCGGTGAGGCCGACCTTCGTGGCACAGTCCTCGGTGACGGTGGCGGCGTACTGGTCGGCATCGGCGAACGCCGGCCGGACCGCACCTGCCGACGGCATCCCGGCCGCGGGTGTGTACGACCCCGTCCTGTCACAGGGCGCCGTGGCCACCGTCGCCCGGATGGCCGAGTCGAGCCGGATCGCCCAGCTCACCGCCGCCCGGACGGGGCTTCCCGTCGGCGCGGTGAGGGGGCACCTGCGCGCGGGCTACCAACCCGGCGTCCAGGTCGTCACCCTCACCGGCGACGCGAAGACCTCCCGACGGGCCGCGGCGATCGTGAACACCGCGGCGACGGTGCTGCGCACCCAGGTCGCGACCGCCGGAATGTTCGGGAGCAAGGCGACCTTGACGGTGAGCCCCTGGGACCGCGCGGCGACCTCCTCGACCAGGGTGCCCACCAACCTTCCGCGGAACCTGGTGCTGGGCGGGATCGCCGGGCTCCTCGCCGGGCTGGTGATCGTGGTCGTACGCCGGCGAACGGACAGCACTCTGCGGTCCACCGACCAGATCGAGCGTGAACTGCAGGTCGGCATCCTCGGCACACTCCCGCGGGTACCGGCCCGGCAGCGCCACAAGGGAGCGCTCGGCGCCTGGCGCCGCCTGCGGGTCGCCCGGCCGGTGCGGTCCGCGGTCGCCGCGCTGGCCCCGCTCACCGACATCCCGGACCGGCGACTGCTGGTCACCAGCGCCTACCAGGACGACGGCAAGGCGTTCGTCAGCGCCCTGATCTCGCTCGCGCTCGCCGAGCAGTACTACCGCGTGACCTTGGTGGAGACGGACCTGCAGCGTCCCAGCGTGGGCGAGCACTTCCCGGGCGGCGGGGAGTACACCATCCAGCAGTTGATGTCGAAGCCGGAGCGGCTGCGGTCCGCCCAGGGGCCGCTGCGGGTCGTGTCGGCCGCGGAGTGCGACCCTGAGCTCAGCCGCGCGCTGCTGCGCAGCGTCGCCTTCCGGGACTTCCTGACCTCGACCCGCGAGCACAGCGACGTGCTCGTCCTCGACGGCCCGCCGGTGCTCGTCGGCGCGGGCCTGTCCGCCCTGGCCGCGGAATGCGACGCCGCCGTGGTGGTCGTACGCGCCTGCTCCACCGGTGTCGCCGAAGCTCGCCGGGCGATCCAGGTCCTTGACCGGCTGCAACTGCCGATCGCGGGCATCATCGTGGTCGACGCGCGCGACGAGGGCGGCCGGACGAGGTACCGCTCCGGCTCCGCACCGACGTTCGCACCGGCGCCTGCGCCCCTCCCCGAGTCGTCGCCCGCGCTGACCCCGCCCGCCTTTGCGAAGGCCGCGGGCGCCGAAGGCAACGACGACGAGCGGTACGCCAGCACCGACGACGAGGCAGACCGACTGGCCCGCAAGGCCGGTACGCCGGACCAATCGGCCGAACAACAGACGGAGACTGCTGCCGCGCGGTGACGTCCGCGCGTCAGGCGGGCATCCGGTCGGCGAGGGCGTCGAGGAACGCCGCCACCCCGGGCGGCCCGTCGAGCACCAGGTCGGCCCGGTCGGCGAGCGCGGTCACCTCGGTCGATCCCGAGCAGACCTTCAGGCCGGCGACGCCGCGCGACCGCAGCTCCTCGACCGTGTCGTAGGCGGGCAGGTCGCCGAGGTCGTCACCGGTGTAGGCGAGGGCGCTCGGGCCCACCTCCTCGGCCAGCTTGCGCAGCGCGGCGCCCTTGTCCATGCCGCCGGGCTTCAGCTCCAGCACCATCCGGCCGGGCTGGGCTTCCAGGTGGTGGGCGCGGGCCAGCTCGGTGAGCCGGTCGGTGAGCAACTCGGCCGCGGCGGCCGGGTCTGCGGTCTGGCGTACGTGGACCGCGACCGCCCGGCCCTTGTCCTCCACGCGGGTGCCGTCAGGCGCACCCCAGCGGCGGAGCAGGTCGGGCAGCGCCCGGCGGACCTCCTCGACCCCGGGAGCCACCGGCGGTGCGATGACCTCTCCGGTGCGGGCGTCCCAGCGTTCCTCGCCGTAGTGGCCGACCACGAGCAGGCCGGCGAGCTCGGAGACGTCGGTGAACCCGCCGAGCCGGACGACCACCTCGGCGGGCCGCCCGGTGACGATCGCGAGCGCCTGGAACCGCGGGGCGAGGCGGCGCAGCGCGGGCAGCACTCCCGGGTGGGCGAAGGCGCGTTCGGGGTCATCGACGATCGGTGACAGCACGCCGTCGAAGTCGAAGGCGAGCATCGACCGCTCAGGATGCTCGACGATCGCGCGGAGGGCGGCCTCGCCCTCGGGTGTGGTGGGCGTCGGCAGGGGGTCCGGAGAGGTCACCCGTCGACGCCGAGACGGCGCGCGGCGCGCGCCCGCTGGCGGCTGGACCGCAGCCGGCGGAGTCGCTTGACGAGCAACGGGTCGAACGCGAGCGCCTCGGGACGGTCGATCAGGGCGTTGAGCACCTGGTAGTAGCGGGTGGCCGACATCCCGAACTGGTCGCGGATGGCCTGCTCCTTGGCGCCGGCGTACTTCCACCACTGGCGCTCGAAGGAGATGATCTGCTGGTCGCGCTCACACAGCCCGGAGGTGGCGCGCGAGTCGAGGTCGGTCGACTCGATGGTGGATTCGGTGGTCGACTCGGTAGGCGATCCGTCGGAAAGGCCGGCAGCGATCTTCGGGGCCGGCTCCATTGCAGCGTCCATACCCGGGCATCCCTCCTCGGCGATCAGCGACGCCTGACATCGTACGACCGAAGCACAACGATGTCATTCAGCGCCGCCACGCGATTGTCGCGTTTGTTCGTGAGCACTGTCGTACAGCACAGCACCGACAAGTCGGCCCGAACGCGCACCGAACGCAGTCTGAACACCTGGCCGAGCACCTGCCGAGCGCCGCCTACCAGCGCCGGCTCCGCCGCGGTCCACCAGCGAGATCGCGCCGGGCAGTGCACCATGGCCGGGTGCCCGCCGCCGCTCCGTCACCCGGCTCCGCCGCAGCGTCGGCCGACCCCGCCGTCTCGTGGGACCCGTCGCCGTCGACCGCCTGCGCCGCCGCGCTGGACGCCGCCGAACTCCGCCACCGGTACGCCACCGGCGCCACCTCCGCCGCCGACCACGTCGCCGCGCTGCTGCGCCGGATCGAGGAGATCGACCGGTCCGGCCCCACCCTGCGGTCGGTGCTCGCCGTCGACCCACACGCGGTCGACCGTGCGGCCGAACGCGACGCCGAGCGCGCCCGCGGCCAGGTCCGCGGCCCGCTGCACGGGGTTCCGGTGCTGGTGAAGGACAACATCGACACCGCAGATGCCGCGGACATCGCGGACACCGGTGGCGCGCTGCCGACCACCGCGGGGTCGCTGGCACTCGCGGACGTACCCACCCCTTCCGACGCCCACCTGGTCACCGCCCTGCGCGCGGCCGGTGCGGTCCTCGTCGGCAAGGCCAACCTGTCGGAGTGGGCCAACTTCCGGTCCGGCTCCTCGACGTCGGGATGGAGCGGCGTCGGGGGTCTGTGCGTCAACCCGCACGCCCTGGACCGCTCGGCCGGAGGATCGTCGTCGGGTTCGGCGGCGGCGGTGGCGGCCGGCCTCGCACCGCTCGCGGTCGGCACCGAGACCGACGGATCCATCGTGTGCCCGGCGGCGCTGTGCGGGGTGGTGGGCATCAAGCCCACGGTCGGGCTGGTCTCGAGGACCGGCGTGGTGCCGATCTCCCACAGCCAGGACACGCCCGGGCCGATCGCCACCACGGTCGCCGACGCCGCGCTGCTGCTCGGGGTGCTGGCGGGCGCCGACCCCTCTGACGCCGCGACCATGCGGTCCGGCCGGGTGGCGTACTCCGACTACACGAGGTTCTGCCGGCCCGACGGGCTGGCGGGTGCCCGGATCGGGCTGCCGCGCGCCGGGCTGTGGGGATACAGCGCGGCAGCCGACGCGCTCGCCGAGGAAGCGGTCCGGCTGCTGGCCGCCCGCGGCGCCACGATCGTCGACCACGCCGACCTGCCCAGCATCGACGAGATCCGGGAGAGCGACGCGGAGTTCACGGTGCTGAGTACCGAGTTCAGGGCGGACCTGGAGAGCTACCTCGCCACCCGCCGGCCGGACGGGCCGCGCACGCTCGCCGAGCTGATCGCGTTCAACGACGCCCACGCCGACCGGGAGCTGACGCACTTCGGCCAGGACCGCTTCGAGAGCGCCCTGGCCACCCGGGGACTCTGCGACCCGGTCTACGTCGAGGCGCTGCGCACCTGCCGCCGGCTCGGGCGTACGCACGGCATCGACGCCGCTCTCGGCGCCGGCCGGCTGGACGCGCTGGTGATGCCGGCCTATCCCCCGGCCTGGAAGATCGACCTGGTCAACGGCGACCAGCTTCCCGGCGCGTGCACGACGCCGTCGGCGATCTCCGGCTATCCCGTGGTCACGGTGCCGTGCGGCGCGGTGGACGGCCTGCCCGTCGGGCTCGCGTTCGCGGGTACGGCGTGGAGCGAGCCGACGTTGATCCGGCTGGCGTACGCGTTCGAACAGGCCCTCGGCGCGCAGAGGCGGCAGGCGCGGCCGGCGTTCCGGCCTGCCCGGATCGGCTGACCGCGCACACACCCTGCGGCGTGCCTCACCTCAGCAGGCGCACAGGCAGAAGGGGTGCCCCACCGGGTCCAGGAACACCCGCCAGGAGCTGCCCGGCTGGTGGTCGACCTTCCGGGCGCCCAGCGCGAGCACCCGCTCCTCGGCCGCGTCCAGGTCGGGGACCTCGACGTCGATGTGAGCCTGCTGAGGGCGCTCACCTCCGGGCCAGGTCGGCGACGCCCAGTCGTCGGCCTGCTGGAAGCTGAGGCGTCGGCCGTCGTCGAGGCGCAGGTCCACCCAGTCGTCCTCGTCCTCGCTGATCTCCAGTTTTCCGCCGAGCACCCGGGCGTAGAACTCGCCGAGTGCCCTGGGGTCCGGGCAGTCGAACGCGACCGTCCCGAGCGTGCCGACGGGGCCGGCGTCGGTGCCGATGGAGCCGGTGTTCGTGCCGGTGTTGGTGGAGCCGGTCATGAGGGCCTCCCGTGGAAGTGGAATCGGACGGCGGCGGTGACGTACGCCCGAAAATCCTGCCTACGTGCGCGTCACCTGCAATCGGAGTATGCCGGTCACACGCGGGGCGATGCAACCGGTATAGAGGTTTCACCGGTGTCTTACGCCGCCGCGGCGCCACCGGCACACCAGGCCGGTACCGGACGGCCGCCGCCACCCGCGCCAGCCGTCGGCACCTACCTCCCACGCCCGACCAGTAGCGTCGGAGACCAGCCGCGCCTCGACTCCGCCCGTCCGGCCGGTCCCAGGGCCGGCCGGACGACCGCGAGGCAGCCGAGAGGAACCGAGGGGAACCGAGGGAAATGGGAGCCATGCAAGCCCGACTTCGCTGGGGCATCGTCGCCACCGGGAACATCGCCGGAGTCTTCGCCCGCGAGCTGGCCCTGCTGCCCGGCCACGAGGTGGTGGCGGTCGGTTCGCGCAACCTCGACCGCGCGAAGGCGTTCGCGCAGGAGTGGGACATCCCCCGGGCGTACGGCTCCTACACCGAGGTGGCCGAGGACCCGGAAGTGGACGTCGTCTACGTCGCCACCCCGCACTCCGACCACCTGGGCACCACCCGGCACGCACTGGAGAGTGGCAAGGCCGTCCTGTGCGAGAAGGCGCTGACCGTCAACGCCGCCGAGGCCCGCCAACTGGTCGACCTGGCCCGCAAGCACGGGCAGTTCCTGATGGAGGCCATGTGGATGCGGTGCAACCCGCTTCACCTGCACCTTCGCGAACTGCTCGACTCCGGCCGGCTGGGCGAACCGCGGTCGGTCCACGCCACCCTCGGCTTCCTCGCCGACTACGACCCGAACGACCGGCTGTTCGCGCCCCACCTGGCCGGCGGCTCCCTGCTGGACGTCGGCATCTACCCGGTGAGCCTCGCGCACCACCTGCTCGGCGCCCCCGACACGGTGCGGGCCACGGGGATGCTCGCCCCCACCGGCGTGGACGCGACCGCGGGACTCCTGCTCGGGTACGCCGGCGGCGCGGTGGCCACGCTCACCGGTTCGCTGGCCGGCCCGCTCCCGAACACCGCGTACGTCAGCGGTAGCGAGGGCTGGGTGGAGATCCCGGCCGACTTCCAGGCCGCGGACCGGCTGGTCGTCCACCACCCGGACAAGGAGCCGGAGGAAGTCACCGTCGACCTGCTCGGCGTCGGCTACACCTACGAGGCCGAGGAGGTGGCCCGGTGCCTGCGCGCCGGGCTGCTGGAGAGTCCGCTGGTGCCCTGGGCGGACAGTATCGCGGTGATGGAGGTGCTCGACGCCGCCCGCGCCCAGGTCGGCGTCCGCTACCCCAACGACGAGTCGGACGAACCGGCCGGCCGGGACGACCCTGGCGACCGCGACTCCGCGTAGCTCGCTGGTTTCGAACGGTCGGGAACAGGCGGATCATCCCCGACAATTCGGCCACCCACAGTCGCGACCGTAGGGTCGACAGGAGAAGTTCGCACCACCGATCGAGGGAGTTGCCCCGGTGCCCACAGAGTCACCCGCCGAGTCCACGTCCGAGACCTCCAACGGGTCCTCCAACGGGTTCGCCGACCCCGCGGCGGCCGTTGCCTCCGAGTCTGCGGCCGACGCCGCGAGCGAGGCCGCGACCGACGCGGCCGCGGCCGACGCCGCCGCCGCTGCACCGGCCCGGGCGCCGAAGTCCCGGACGTCGAAGGGCGGCTCCCGCACCTCCACCCGGGCGGCGGGCTCGAAGGGCGGCTCCGGCAAGTCGGGACGGTCGGCGTTCGTCGTCGTCGCCAACCGGCTGCCCGTGGACCGCGTGGACACCCCCGACGGCAGCACGCAGTGGCGGCGCAGCCCGGGCGGGCTGGTCACCGCGCTCGATCCGGTGATGAAGGCCAACAAGGGCGCCTGGATCGGCTGGGCCGGTTCCACCGAGGAGGCGCCGGAGCCGTTCGACGAGGCCGGCATGCACCTCGTGCCCGTCCCCCTGTCGGCCACGGAGGTCGAGGAGTACTACGAGGGCTTCTCCAACGCCACCCTGTGGCCGCTCTACCACGACGTGATCGCTCCCCCGGTCTACCGCCGCGAGTGGTGGGAGGCGTACGTCAAGGTCAACCGGAGGTTCGCCGAGGCGGCGGCGGAGACCGCGGACGACGGCGCAGTGGTGTGGATCCACGACTACCAGCTCCAGCTCGTACCCGAGATGCTCCGCGCCCTGCGCCCGGACCTGCGGATCGGCTACTTCCTGCACATCCCGCTGCCTCCGGTGGAGTTGTTCGCCCGGCTGCCGTGGCGCCAGCAGATCCTGCGCGGACTGCTCGGCGCGGACCTGGTCGGCTTCCAGCGTCCCGGCGCCGCGTCCAACTTCCTGCGGCTCACCCGCCGGCTGCTCGGCTACCAGACCCAGCGCGACCAGACGTTCCTGCCCGACGGCCGGGTGGTGCGGGCACGGTCGTTCCCGATCTCCATCGACGTGGCCCAGCTTGAGGAGATCGCCCGGCGCCCGGAGACCCAGCGGCGCGCGGAGGAGATCAGGGAGGAGATCGGCTCCCCGTCGAAGGTCCTCCTCGGCATCGACCGGCTCGACTACACGAAGGGCATCGGTGAGCGCATCCACGCGTTCGCCGAGCTCCTGACCGACGGGGTGGTGACGCCCGACGAGGCGACGTTCATCCAGGTCGCCACGCCGAGCCGGGAGCGCGTCGAGCAGTACAAACTGCTGCGCGACGAAGTCGAACTGGCCGTAGGCCGGGTCAACGGCACGCACGGTCGGATCGGCCGGCCCGCGGTGACCTACCTGCACTCCTCGCACGATCGGGAGGAGCTGGCCGCGCTGTATCGCGCCGCCGACGTGATGGTGGTGACGCCGCTGCGCGACGGCATGAACCTCGTGGCGAAGGAGTACATCGCCTGCCGGTACGACAACACCGGTGCCCTCCTGTTGAGCGAATTCGCCGGCGCGGCCGACGAGTTCCGGCAAGCTTTCCTTGTCAACCCCTACGACGTGGACGGGCTGAAGGCCACCCTGGTCGACGCGCTCCGCCTGGACCCGCGCAACGCCACCCGCCGCATGCGCTCGATGCGCCGGCACCTGGTGGAGCACGACGTGGACCGGTGGGCCAGCTCGTTCCTGAGCGCACTGACGGGAGAGCTCCGGACATGACCGCGCGGCGGCTTCTCGCGCTCGACCTGGGGTCGTCGTCGGTACGGGCCGTCGTGTGCGACGAACGCGCCGAGCCGGTGCCCGGCCTGCTGGCCCGGCGTTCGGTCACCGCGCGCCAGGACGAGGACGGGCGCGGCGAACTGGACCCGGACGGCTACCTCGCCGACCTGGTGAGCTGCCTGGACGAGCTGCAGACGGCGGGCTCGCTGGACGGCGTGGAGCTGGTGGCCACCTCCTCCCAGTGGCACTCGGTGCTCGCGGTGGGGCCGGACGGAACGCCATGCTCGGCGGTGCTCAGCTGGCTCGACACCCGCGCGCGGCCCCGGCCGGACCGGCTGCCGGCCGACCCCGAGGCGTTCCACGCACGCACCGGCGCGTGGGTGCACCCACTCTACTGGACCACGAAGGTGCCCTTCCTGCGGGAGCAGCTCCATGACCAGTTGGGCGGAAGGCCGCTGCGCTTCCTCGGCCTGCCCGACTACCTGCGCGGCGTACTCCTCGGCACCGACGCGACCTCGGTGTCGATGGCCTCCGGCACCGGTCTGCTGGACGTCCTCGCCATGGCCTGGGACCGCGAGGCGCTGGCCCTGGCGGAGGTGACCCCGGCCGAGTTGCCCGCCGTCGACGACACCCCCGCCCGGCTGGCGCCCCACTGGCGCGACCGCTGGCCGGCGCTGGCCGACGCCCTCTGGGCACCGGCGCTCGGCGACGGCGCCGCGTCCAACCTGGGCAGCGGGTGCACCGACGCCGGCACGGTCGGCGTCACCGTCGGCACCTCCGCCGCGCTGCGCGTGGTCCACGGGCCCGACGTCCCGCCGCCGCCGGCCACCGTGTGGCGCTACCGCGTGGACGCCGACCGGCTGGTGAGCGGAATCGCGTTCTCCGGCGGCGGGGTTTTGCGCGCCTGGGTCGTTCGCCTGCTGCGGCTCGGCGCGGACGCCGAGCCCACGCGCGCGCCCGGAACTAGCGGCCTGGTCTGCCTGCCGATGCACGCCGGCAGCCGGCCACCCGGCACGATCCCGCCGGGCTCCGGCGTGGTCGCCGGGCTGTCCCTGGAGACCTCGCCGGAGGAGCTTCTCGCGGGGACGCTGGAGGGTGTCGCGCTGGAGTCGGCGCGTGCGCTGGACACCCTCGAGGGGTCGTTCGGCGCCGAACTCGAGATCGTGCTCGGCGGTGGTGCCGTGCACGCCTCCCCGTGGTGGTGCCGGGCGTTCGCGGGCACCTTCGACCGGTCGTTGCGACTCGCCGAGGACCCCGAGGTCGGCGCCCGGGGCGCGGCGGCGCTGGCGCTGGGGATCGACCTGGCCCCGCCGAAGGAGCAGATCGTGCCCGACCCGGACGACGTCGTACGCATGGCCGCCGCCCGGGTTCGTTACGACCGGCTGCGGAACGCACTGGCCGACGAGCTCATCCGACATCGCGACGGTTCACCTCCGGCGTTCGACCCGGACGTGAACCGACCGACCAGTCCGACTGCCTGACCAGACCCACCCACAGATCCACCGCCTCAGACCCGCTGACAAGGACCCACGCCGCGGCTTCTCCACCAGACTGACCTTGCGTGATCCGGCATGAACCCTACGCACCGAGCCGCGAACCGGCATGATGCTCCGCAATGGAAGATGCACCCGGCGTGACCAGACCGCTCGAACGCGAGCTGATCGACGCCGTCCTCGAACTCAGCGCGAACGCGATCGTCCTGGTCGACGAGCGCGGCCGGATCGCGCTCTGGAACGCCGCCGCCGAATCCGTCCTCGGCTGGCCGGCCGAGCAGGCACTGGGCCAGGAGGTGCTGACCGCGATGGTCGCGCCGCACTCCCACTCCACCGCCCGGGACCTGCTGGCCAAGCTCGCGGTGAACGGCACCTGGGAGGGAGCGGTCCCGCTGCGGCACCGTGACGGGCACGCGGTGGTCTGTGCGGTCCGGGCGCGCGCCCTGTCCGGCGGCGCCGGTGGTGGCGGCGGCGAAGACGGCGACGGCGCGGTCGGTGAGGTCCTCGCCGTCTTCGCCGAGCTCGGCCGGTCCGGCCCCGGCAGTCCCGGCGACCCGACCGGCACAGACGGGCCGGCGGGCCCGGCCGGCACGGCGGGTACGGCGGGTACGGGGGGCACGGTCCGCGACGACGACCGGGCCGCGTTGCTCCGCGCCGAACGGGCCGCCCTGCTCCGCGCCGAGCGGACCGCGCGCGCCGAGCTCGAACACGTCCGCGACCGGCTCGCCTACGTCGTGCACGCCAGCAGCCGGCTCGCCTCCTCCCTCGACGTGGGCATGACGATGGAGACGGTCGGCGACCTCGTCGTGCCGCGGTTCGGGACGCTGTGCATCATCGACCTGTGGGACGGCCGCCGACTGGACCGCGTCTACGTCCGCGAGGCCGAGCCTGCCCGGCAGTCGCTGGTCGAGCGGGTCCGCGCACTCGGCGGCTCCCAGCGCGACGGGCACCCGGCGTTGCGCGCGGTGTTCACCGGCCGCCCGGCCGTGCTCACCGCGACCGACCCGGACACCCTCGCCCAGATGTACGCCGACCCGCAGGCACACGAGGCGGAGCGTGAGGCGACCCGCGGGGCCGGCTTCGTCGCGGTGCCACTGGTCACCCGTGGCCGGGTGATCGGCGTCCTGACCCTGCTCGGGCCCGGCCGCGCGTACGGCCGTGACCTCGCGCCCGGCGAGGACCTCGCGGTGCTCGAACAGGTGGCCACCCGGGCGGCGCAGAGCATCGAGAACGCCCGGCTTTTCGACGCCGAACGCCGGCTGGCTCGCAACCTCACCGACAGCGAACGCCGGCAACGGCGTACCGCACTCACTCTGCAGCGCAGCCTGCTGCCCGCCTGGATCCATCCGCCCGAGGAGCTCGAGGTGGCGACCCGCTACTTCCCGGGCGCGGAGGAGGCCGAGGTCGGCGGCGACTGGTACGACGTGATCCCGCTCGGGCCTCGCCGCACGGCGCTGGTGATCGGTGACGTGATGGGCCGCGGGCTGCGGGCGGCGACGTTCATGGGGCAGGTACGCACCGCTGTGCGCGCCTACGCCCGTCAGGATCTGCGGCCCAAGGAGATCCTCGCCCTCCTCGACGGGGTGGTCGCCGACCTGGGCGACACCGAGATCGTCACCTGCGCGTACGCGGTCTTCGACGCCGCGCGCGGGACGCTGACGTACGCCTCGGCCGGACACCTCCCACTGCTCACCGTCGACCGGTTCGGCAAGGCGCGGCGGCTGGACCACGAGGCCGGCCTGCCGCTGGGCGTGGGCGCCTCGTCGGCGGCACCGGCGCGGACCGCACCCGAGCACGTGGTCTCCCTGCCCGAGGAGACGACGGTCGTGTTCTACACCGACGGACTGGTCGAGAATCGCCGGCGCGACGTCGACGCCGGCATCGACGCGCTGGTGGACGCGCTGGCCAGGGCCTCGGGCAGCAGCCTGGAAGGTCTCTGCGACCAGGTGATCGACGCGTTGCGGCCGCCGGGCGGGTACGACGACGACGTGGCCCTGCTGCTCGCCCGGTCGCTGCCGCGCGGCTGACGAGCGAGCCGGTCAGGCGAACCCGTCAGCGGGCGACGTTCTCGGTGGCGTCCATGGTGGCGAGTTCGGACCGGCGCGGCAGGCCCTCCCAGTCACCGGCGACCGACACCGCGAAGGCTCCGCAGACGTTGCCCCGCCGCAGCCGCTGCGCCGGATCCAGCCCGTCCAGCGTCGCGGACAGGTAGCCCGCGACGAACGCGTCGCCCGCGCCGACCGGGTCGATCAGGCTGACCGCGAGCGCCGGCTCGGTGAAGCTCTCCCCGTCCACCACGGCGTACGCACCGGCGGCACCGCGCTTGAGCACGACCTGCGCCGGCCCGAGCGCGGCCAGCTCCTTGGCCACCTCCTCGACCGAGCCGGCGGGCACCACCATGGCCGCCTCCTCGTCACCGGCGAACACGATGTCCGCGGCGGCCACGAGCTCGCGGAACGCGGCACCGGCCTCGGTCACCGACCACAGCGCGGCGCGGTAGTTGAAGTCGAACGACACGGGTACGCCGGCCGCCCGGGCCGCGTCGACCGCGGTGTGCACGGCGGCGCGAGCGGACTCCGACAGTGCCGGGGTGATACCGGAGACGTGCAGGACCCGGGCCGCGGCCACCAGGCCGGTGTCGACGTCGCCGGGGGTCAGCCGGGAACCCGCCAGGCCGCGGCGGTAGTAGCTCACGCGTACCCGGTCGGCGGTGCGGTGCTCGCGCAGCATCAGCCCGGTGGGCACCTCGGTGTCGGTCCGCACGCGGGAGACGTCCACACCCTCACCGCGCAGGGCGTCCCTGACGAGGTGGCCGAGCGGGTCGGCGCCCAGCCGGCCGATCCAGGTGGCGTTGTGGCCCAGCCGGCTCAGGCCGATGGCGACGTTGGTCTCCGCGCCGCCGAAGGAGATCCGGGCCGGGGCGCCGACCGCGAACGAACCGGTGGTGGTGGCGGCGACCAGCGCCATCGTCTCGCCGAGTGTCACCACGTCGACCGAGCTGTCGGCAGACCTCCCGACCTGACCCCCGGCCGAGGTCCCATTCGGGTCTTGGGCCGAACTGCTCATGCGCGGCCTGCCGGGGTCGCGTCGCGGGTGCCGCCCACGCTCGCCACCAGCGTGCGTGCGCGCCCCGAAAGGGCGTCGAGGTCCGCACCGGGTTCGCAGGCGTCGGCCACCAGCGGACTGCCCACGCCCACCGCGACCGCGCCGGCCCGCAGGTAGGAGCCCGCGTTGTCGACGTCCACGCCGCCGGTGGGAACGAGCGGGACGTCGGGCAGCGGGCCTCGGATCGCCTTGAGGTACGCCGGCCCGCCGAGCGCCGACGCCGGGAACACCTTCACCATCGCGGCACCCGCCCGCCACGCGGTGAGGATCTCGGTCGGGGTGGCCGCACCGGGCAGGACGGGTACGCCGAGGCGGTTGGCCTCCTCGATGACGTCGAGGCAGACCGCCGGTGAGATGAGGTAGGTCGCGCCCGCGTCCACCGCCTCGCGGGCCTGTGCGGGAGTGATGACCGTGCCGGCCCCGAGCGCGACGTCGGCGGGCTTGCGCGCGGCGTAGGAACGGATGGCGTCGGCGACGTCGGGTGCGGTGAACGTGAACTCCACCGCCCGGATTCCCGCCTCCACAAGGACGTCGGTGACCTCGGCGTAGCGCGCGGCCGACGCCGACCGCAGAATCGCCACCGCCGGGCAGATCTCCATCGCCTGCTGCAAGCTCACGCGGTTGCCTCCTCGTCGAAACCCGGACGTGCCGTCCGGCCCCGCAAGTCTATGGGCCGTCGGCCGGGCGGTCACCGGCCCGCGGGACGAGCGCGGCGATCCTGCCCGGGACCGGCCGCGCCACCGTCAACACGTCCTTGCTGTCAAGCGTTCCTTGACAGTACGTCCCGTCGGCCGATTCGGAGCCGCACCTCACACTCCCCCGCCGGCGGTCGCCGTTCGTACGCATGGCCGGATGCGGACACCGCCGGCGACCGAAGCGCCAACCAGCGTTCACGACCTGGCGGAAGAGCACCGAGCCGACCGGCTTGACCACTCGGCGTACTGGAGGTTCACTGATTCCGCAGCGTTTCGTCCAGATCTCGCACATTTGTCGGAAAGGACGAGGCATGACCGAGGCCCGTTCGACCGGTGGTGAGCCCGACTCCTCGTCTGCGCTGTCCACCAGGCACCTTCCCGGCGCACGGGTGCGAGACCTGCCCGCGCCGCCCACGCAGACCTGGCGCGTCATCGGACCCGGGCTCGTCGGCGCCGGGGTCGGCCTGGCCTCGGGCGAGTTCATCCTGTGGCCCTACATCTCCTCCCAGATCGGGCTGGTCTTCTTGTGGGGGGCCGTGCTGGGTGTCGTCACCCAGTGGTTCCTCAACATGGAGATCGAGCGCTACACCCTGGCCACCGGGGAGACCGCACTGACGGGCTTCAGCCGGATGTGGAAACACTGGGGCCTGGTCTTCGCGGTGATGACCTACTTCGCCAACCTCTGGCCGGGTTGGGCGACGAGTTCGGCCACCATGGTGACGTACATCGTGGGTGGCAACGTCACCGCGATCGCCATCGGCATCCTCGTGGTGTGCGGCCTGGTGCTCACCCTCGCACCGGTGGTCTACACCGCGCTCGAACGCGTCATCGTGGTGAAGCTGGCGGCGATCACGATCCTGATCGTGGGCGCCATCATCTTCGCGTTCACCGCGGACACCTGGCGCGGGCTCGGCTCGGCGGTGACCCACTTCGGGCGGTTCCCCGACCTGGACTTCGCGCTGATGCTCGGCGCGATCGCCTACGCCGGAGCCGGCGGCGGGCAGAACCTCTGCCAGAGCAACTGGATCCGCGACAAGCGGTTCGGCATGGGTGCCTACGCGCCCCAGTTGGTGAGCACGGTCACCGGCAAGGACGCAGGCGCCCCGTCCGCGTACACGTTCGAGCCGAACGAGTCCAACCTCACCCGCTGGCGCGGCTGGTGGCGGTTCGCCAACATCGAGCAGGCGGCGACGTTCGTCCTCATCACCTGCTTCACCATCGGCTTCATGTCGATGCTGGCGTTCTCGACGGTGTTCGGCCGTTCGGGACTCAGCCAGGACATCGGTTTCCTGCAGGTCGAGGGCGCCGCGCTGCAGGACCGGATCGGCCCGTGGTTCGGTTACTTCTTCTGGGTCATCGGCGCCTACTCGTTGTTCGCGGCGGCGATGGGCATCATCGACTACACCAGCCGACTGGCCGCCGACCTGCTGGCCACGGTCTACCTCCGCCGCCGAGGCGTCTCGGAGAGCCGGGTCTACTTCTGGCTGGTGTGGGGTCTGGTCGCGTTCGGCTGCGTCGTCTTGCTGGCAGGCCTGAACCAACCGCTGGTTCTGCTGGTCATCTCCTCCTGCGTGAGCGGCGTGATGATGGCCATCTACGGCGTACTGCTCATCGTGATGAACAAAAGATCACTACCGGTTGCCATCTCGATCCGAAGGTTTCGTACGATCATCATTGCTCTGGCTGTCGCGTTCTACGGCACGCTCGGCCTGATCACGATCGTCCAGCAGGCGCAGAAGTTGTTCGACTGATGCACTGACGCACCACTCACGCGCTACTGACGTACGACCGGAGCCCGAACGACGCCCGAATCCCGCGTCGTCCGGTGCGCATGCACCAAGCCACGCGACAGCTGAAGGAACGACAGACCCGTCAGACGGTCCGGCTCGTTGGTCAAAGGGGGACCCGGTGAGCCCGCATACTCGCGACAGCCTGTCCGCACATCTGCTCGACGAGATACTCGCCGGGCGGATCGCATCCGGCACCAAGTTGCCACCCGAACGCGAACTCGCCCGGAGATTCGGCCTGTCCCGCCCGATCGTGCGGGAGGTGCTGCGCGGACTCGCCGAACGCGGGTTCGTGGACATCCTGCCGTCCCGGGGCACCTACGTCCGTGAGGCGCAGGCCAGCGACGGCGCACGGTCGCTGGACACGTCCTTCCGCCGGCGCAACACCACCGTGCGCGAGCTCACCGAGGCCCGCTCGATGCTGGAGACCCGGGCCGCCGCGCTTGCCGCGGCCCACGCGACCGAGGTCGAGGTGGCGGCGATGCGCCGGTGCCTGGACGACCTGAAGATCACGACGTACGTCCTGGAACAGGCTCGGCTCGACCTCGCCTTCCACGCGCTGGTGATGCATGCGAGCCACAACACCGTGCTGGAGTCGATGTACGCGTCGATCACCACGCTGACGTTCGAGCTGATGCTGCGTAGCCTGTCCGACCGGCAGGTACGCCAGGCCGGGACGCCCGACCACGAGCCGATCTGGTCGGCGATCCGCGACCACGACGCGGCCGCGGCCGCCGAGGCGATGCGGGTGCACCTGGAGGCGGCGCAGGAGTTGTCCGGCACCGACCTCGACCGCGGTGTCGACCAGGTGGCCCAGCGGGAACTGCAGCGGATGCTCGGCCCGGCCGCCTCGCTGGAAGGGTTGCTGGAGGAGGTCGCGCGGCGGCAGGCGGCGTTCATCCGAGCACCATTGACACCACCAGCACCATCAGCACCGTCGACTCGTCCGGAGTGACGCCGGACGAGCCGAGGGCTGCACTGCCTGCCGCGGACGTCCCGGCGGATCAGGGTCTGTCCTAGCTGAAGTACGTTCCGCCGTTGAGGTCGATGACGGCTCCGGTGCAGAACGCGCCGAGGTCGGAGACGAGGTAGAGCACCGCGCCGGCCACGTCGTCGGGGAAGCCCGCACGGCGTAGCGGCGTGGAGTCGATCGTCGCCTGCTGCTGCTCCCGCGGGGTGAACGCCTCGTGGAACGGCGTGTCCAGGATCAGGCCCGGCGCCACCGCGTTGACGGTGATGCCGCGCGGCCCGACCTCCTTGGCAAGCCCGCGGGTGAGGCCGTGCATGCCGGCCTTGGCGGCACCGTAGGCGGCGGCACCCGGGCCGCCGCCGTTGCGGCCGGCGAGGGAGGAGATGTTGACGATCCGGCCGCCGTCGGGCAGGTGCCGCAACGCCGCCCGGCTGCAGGCGAACGCGCTGAACAGGTTGACGTCGATCACCGTGTGCCAGTGCTCGTCGGACATGTCCGCGACCGGTTGCCGGCCGATCATCCCGCCGGCGTTGTTCACCAGGATGTCCAGCTTCCCGCCGAACTCCCCCGCCGTGGCGTCCACCACCGCGTCGACCTGCCCGCTGTCGGACGCGTCGAGTTCGTACGCCGCGGACCGGCGGCCCAGTGCGGCGATCTCCTTCGCCACGGCCGCGCCGTCGTGGCTGCGGTAGGTCACCGCGACGTCGGCGCCGGCCTCGGCCAGGGCGAGAGCGACGCCGCGCCCGATGCCAGTGGCGCCACCTGTGACGAGTGCCGATCGGCCGGACAGGTCGAGCTTCATGTGAGTTCTCCTCTTCGGGGTTCGGCTGGGTTGGCAGAAACGACTGCCCGGCTGGGACGTCTCCTAGGCGAGCACGCCCACGGAGTCGGCCGCGACGGCGTACCGCAGCGGTTCACCGCGCAGGAACGCCACGACGTCCTCCACCATCGCCTGCCCCTGCCGGGCGTGGGAGTCGACGGTGTGGCCCGCGGTGTGCGGGGACAGGATGGCGTTCGGAATCTGCCGCCAGGGGCTGTCGGGCGCCAGTGGTTCGGTGGGGAACACGTCGAGCGCGGCCCGGATCCGGCCGGACCGGAGCTCCGCGGCCAGGGCGGCCTCGTCGACCAGGCCACCCCGCGCGGCGTTGACGAGCAGCGCGCCGTCGGCGAGCAGCGACAGCTCCCGGGCGCCGAGCAGCCCCTGCGTCTGCGGCAGCAGCGGCGCGTGCAGGGTCACCACGTCGCTGTCGCGCAACAGGTCGGGCAGCTCCACCGGTGTCACGCCGAGTTCTTCCGCCTCCGCCGCGGTGAGCAACGGGTCGGCGACGAGCACCCGTGCGCCGAACGCCCGCAGCAGGGCGATCACCGCCCGGCCGGTCCGGCTGGCACCCACCACACCGACGGTCCGTGCACCGAGCAGCCGGCCGGGGTACCGCTCGCGCAGCGCGCCCCACTCCTGACCGGTACGCAGGCCCGCGTCGAGCGCCGGCAGGTCACGCAACGCCGACAGGATCTGCAGGATGACCAGCTCGGCCACCGAGTCGGCGATCAGCCCGGCCGACTGGCACACCGTCAGCCGGGCGCCCACCGCGTCCTGCGGGACCAGCGACCGGATGCTGCCCGCGGTGTGCGCCACCAGCCGAAGGTCGGGCGACTTCGCCAGCACCTGCTCGGTGAGCGGTGGCGTACCCCACCCGGTGAGGCAGGCGACCGCGCCGTCCAGCAGCCCGGCCAGGTCCCACTCCCCCGGCGGTCCTTCGGCCCACCGCACCCGCGCCGCGCCGGTGAGCCGGCGTTCGGCCGCGGGCGTCAGCACCATCGCGCGGGTCTGCTCGGTCAGCAGGACCGCCACCACCGCACGTGCGTCGGTCGACATTCGCACTACCTCCCTCACCGCGCGCCCGGGCGTCCCAGGCGCTACTCAGGGCTGGCTGGGGTAGAGCAACAACTCCGGTACGTAGGCCCTGCTGGGCAACGCCATCACCGCGAGACACATCCGGGCGACGTCGTCCGGTCGCAGTGCGGCGGCCAGCTGTTCGGGGGTCGGCGCCACCGGCCGGCGTTCGACCAACGGGGTGTCGGTGAAACCCGGGAACAACACGCTGACCCGGATGCCGTTCGCCCGCTCCTCCTCCATCGTGGCGTGCGCGAGCGCTGCCACGCCGGCCTTGCTGGCCTGGTAGCCGACACCGGACGCGTCCGGGCGCTTCGCCGCGGAGGAGGAGATGTGCACGAGCAGGCCGTCGCCCTGTGCGCGGAACGTCGGCAGCACCGCCTGGGTGAGGACGTACGCCGCGTCCAGGTTGGTCGACAGCAGCTCCCGCCACCCGGCGGGGCTGAGGTCGGTCAGGGATCGCTCGCGGACGTTGGTGCCCACGCTGTTGACGAGTGCGTCGAGACCGCCGTACTCGCGTACCGCCACGTCGACGGCACGGCCGACAGCGTCGGCGTCGGTGGCGTCACCGGCGACGACCAGTGCCTGGCCCCCGGCGGCGCCGATCTCCTCGGCCAGCTTGGTGAGAGCGTCGGCCCGTCGGGCGAACAGCACCAGGCGAGCGCCCGCGCCGGCAGCGGCGAGCGCGGTGGCCCGGCCCATGCCGCTGCTCGCGCCGGCCACCAGCACCCGCCTGCCGAACAGGCCACCGTCGTTCACCCGGTCACCACTCACGAGACGCCCCGTCCACGATGCCGTTGGTCATCCCGTCGACGGTCACGCCGACACGTCGTCCTTCGTCAAGGTGCCGTTGACGCGGCGCGGGATGCCCAGCACGTTGCGGTCGCGCAGCGCCTCCGGCAGGAGCTCCTCCGGCATCGTCTGGTAGCTCACCGGCCGCAGGAACCTGCGGATCGCGGTGGTGCCCACCGAGGTGTGCAACGAGGCCGTGGTGGCGGGCCAGGGTCCGCCGTGCTGCATGGCGTACGTCACCGAGACACCGGTCGGCCAGCCGCCCCACAGGATCCGGCCCGCCCGGTCGCGCAGCAGGTCCATCAGCCAGCCGAGGTCAGCGGCGTCGGTCTCCTCGCCGTGGATGGTCGCGGTGAGGTTGCCGCCGAAGGCCTCCGCGGCCCGCCGCAGCTCGTCCTGGCCGTCGTACTCCACCACCAGCGAGAAGGGCCCGAAGCACTCCTCCAGCAGCGTGTCGGCGTTGTCCAGCAGCACCGGGACGGTGGTCTTCACCAGCGTCGGCCCGGCCACCAGGCCGTCGACTCCGGACGCCTCGACGAGCGGGGTCACCCCGGGCGTGCCGACAATCTTCGGCAGACCCTCGCCGTAGCCCTCGGCGATGCGCTTGTTGAGCAGCGAGGCCGGAGGGACGTCACCGGCCGCCGCGACGATCGCGTCGTCCAGCCCGTGCCCGGCGGGAACGAACAGCAGGCCCGGCTTGGTGCAGAACTGACCGGCGCCGAGCGTCGCCGAGCCGACGAAGCCGGAGGCGATCTCGTCCCCGCGTGCCTTGACCGCGGCCGGGGTCACGAAGACGGGGTTGAGGCTGCCCAGCTCGCCGTAGAACGGGATCGGGTCCGGACGCTGGGAGGCGATGTCGAACAGCGCCCGGCCGCCGGGAATGGAGCCGGTGAACGAGCCCGCCTTGATCCGCGGGTCCTTCAGCGCCTCGACGCCGCGTTCGAAGCTGAAGATCACGTCGAACGTGCCGTCCGGCGCGCCCGCCTCGGCCAGTGCGCCGCGGACGATCTCGCCGGTGCGCTGGGACAGCCGCGGGTGGCCGGAGTGGGCCTTGACGATGATCGGGTTGCCGGCCGCGAGTCCGGAGGCGGTGTCGCCGCCGGCCACGCTGAACGCGAACGGGAAGTTGCTGGCGGCGTAGACCAGCACCGGTCCGAGCGGCACCAGCATGCGGCGCAGGTCCGGACGCGGGCCCATGCCCCAGTCGGGGTCGGACTGGTCGACGATCGCCTCGAGGTAGGAGCCCTCCTCCAGCACCTCACCGAACAGCCGCAGCTGGAACGTCGTCCGGGTCAGCTCGCCCCTCAGGCGGGCCTCGGCCAGGTGGGACTCCTCGATCGCCAGGGGGACGAGCTCGTCCGCGGCGGCGTCGAGCGCGTCGGCCACGGCCCGCAGCAGCCGGGCGCGTTCGGCCGGTCGCAGCGCGCCTAGCGGACCCGCGGCGGCGGTGGCGGCGGCGAGGATCGACTCCAGTTCCGCAGGCGTGGTGGGGCTCGGAGCGGTCGTGGGTGCGGTCATCGGGCTACCTCCCGGGCGAACGGATCGGACAGGGCGTCGACGAGCCACGACAGCGGCTCCTTGCCGACGACCACCGGATTGGACAGTACGCCGACCTCGGCGACCTCGATCTCGACGCGGTCACCGCCGGCGAGGGTGAACGACATCTCGGGGATGATCCCGGTGCCGGTGGCGAGGAACGCACCGGCCGGGTGGGCGTCACCGCGGAACAGATAGTCGACCAGCGTCTCCAGGTCGCGGTGCATCCGCGCGGTCGACGTCTCGCCCTTCCAGGCGGTCTGGCCGTCGCGGACGACGGCGAGGGTGATGTCGAGCGCGGTGGCGTCGGGGATCTCCCACGCGGGCCGGATGCCGGTCGAGACGGCGCAGCTGCCGGCGTAGACCTTGGCCTGCGGGAGATAGAGCGGGTTCTCGCCCTCGATGGAGCGCGAGCTCATGTCGTTGCAGGCGACGTACCCCACGATCTCGCCGCGCGCGTTGGCGACCACGCCCAGCTCGGGCTCGGGGACGTCCAGACCCGAGTCGGCGCGGATCGCGACCGGCTCCCCGTCGGTGACGACGCGCCAGGCGGGAGCCTTGAAGAAGAGTTCGGGGCGCTCCGCCTCGTACACCTTCTGGTAGGCGTCCTTCTGGCTGCTCTCCTCCACCCGGGCGGCCATCGAGCGCTCGTACGTCACGCCGGAGGCCCACACCTCGGTCAGCCCGTCGACCGGCGGAAGCAGCAGCACCTGCGACACGTCGAGGGTCTCCCCGCCGGCTCCGGCGCCTTCCAGCAGCCCGCGCAACTCCGCGAGGGGCAGCCGGAGGAGTTCGCTGACGCTTCCGACTCCGGCCAGCGGACTCACCCGGCCGGCACGTCGGACTCCTACCCGGACAGCACGGTCGCTGCGATCGGCGTATCGGACGATCTCCACGGGACCTCCTCAGCCAGTCAACTGACAGTCATCTGATGTATCGCGGTCTGCGCAAGTCTTGCAAAGAATCGCCGGAACGTCTCACCCCGGTCCACCACGGCTGTCCGGGCGCGGGGTCGGGACATGTCCCAGGCGGCTGGACAACGCGCTCGCACCCTCCCGGACCAGACCGGCCAGCTCCGTGGCGCGTTCGGGCGACCAGCGGACGGTCGGGACGGAGATGCTCATCGCCGCGACGGTGGTTCCGGTGTGGTCGGCGACCGGCGCGGCCACGCAGGCGACCGCCTCGTTGGACTCGCAGTACTCCTGCGCCAGCCCGTCGGTGCGGACCGCGCCGAGGCGTTCGCGCAGTTGCCGCGAGGTGGTGAGGCTGCGGCCGGTCAGCCCCGGCAGCCGCCGCCCGGGCGGGAACAACGTGTCCAGGGTGCGTTGCTCCAGCCGGGCCAGCAACATCAGCCCGACCGCCGTGCAGTGCGCGGGCAGCCGGCGGCCGACCGCGGACACCATCCGGACCGGGTGGGTGCTGTCCACCTTCGCGACGTACACGACCTCCCGGCCCTCCAGGACCGCCACGTGCACGGTCTCGTCGCAGGCGGCCGCGACCTCCTCCGCGGCTGCCTGGCCCTCGCGGGCCAGGTCGAGACGTTCGGCGTACGCTGAACCGAGGTGGAACACCCCTACGCCGAGCCGGAACCGGTGCGGCTGGCCGGGCACTGGTGCGAGGTAGGAACGTTCCACCAGAGTGCCGACGAGCTCGTGCACGGTCGTACGGGGAAGAGCGAGCTTGGCGTGGATCTCCGGGATCGACAGCTCCTCGGTCGTCCCGAACAGTTCGAGAATGTCCAGCGCGCGGAGCACCGCGGGGACCGCTCGACCCATCGCTTCCGCACCTCCACACGGGTTTCCTGCCAGCGCGCGCCGTTGTTCGCCCACCCGAACGCAGCTTGACGACAGTGTGATCGAATCGCAACGATGTCCGAGTATACGGATGTCGTTCGAGATACCGGACAATCCATTCTGCTAGGGGGACCTCGTGGCCGGGACACCAGCGTCGCACCTGTTGGACATCCTCGAGCTTCCCCGGGGCGACCTGAACGACCTGCCCGCCTCGGCCAAGCGGTTCCCCGACGGCGTCCGCTACCGGGTGGAGATCCCGAGCACCGAGGGCCCGCGCTGCCTGGAGGCTGCGCTGGAGGAGTCCGAACGCCTGGAGGTGCCGGTACGCCGGATCTCCCAGGGCAGCGGGGTGTTCCTGCTCACCGACGCCGAGCTGGACGAGATGGCCGAGCAGGCCCGGTCCGCCGGCGTCGAGGTGAGCCTGTTCGCCCGCCCGTGCGCCGGCTGGGGCACTTCGGCCACCGCGCGTTCGCAGGCCGGCGGTGGGTTCGCGGCCGCCGCCCACGGGCAGGACCAGGTGTCCGCCGTACTCGAGGACGTCGTCCGGGCCGCCGAACACGGCATCCGCAGCGTGCTGATCGCCGACCTCGGCGTGCTGGCGGCGTTCGGGAAGCTGCGGGCCGCGGGTCACCTGCCCGCCGACATGCAGGCCAAGGTCTCGGTGATGCTGCCCGTCACCAACGCCGCGACCGCACGGGTGCTGGAGGACCTCGGTGCCGACACGCTCAACCTGGCAACGGACCTGAGCCTGGCGCAGATCGCCGCCATCCGCGCCGTGGTGGACGTACCGCTTGATGTGTACGTGGAGGCACCGGACAACCTCGGCGGCTACGTCCGGCACCACGAGCTTCCCCGGCTGATCGAGGTGGCCGCACCGGTGTATGTCAAGTTCGGCTTGCGCAACGCGCCGGACGTCTACCCCGCCGGCACCCACCTGGAAGCCACCACCGTCGCGCTCACCCGCGAACGCGTGCGGCGGGCCCGGCTCGGGATGGACCTGCTGGCCCGCCACGGTGCGGCCGAGGCGACGTCGGAACGCAACGCCGAGGGGCTCGCGGTCCCGGTCAAGGCCACCACCGCCTGAGCAGCCTTCTTCCCTCTCTGACCTCCTGGACCTCGGTCCGCCCGCGTCATCAGGTCGGCGCATGGTCGGTCCTCATGGTCGTTGCACTGTCTGCTGCGGGTCCACCCACTCCGGCGGGATGTACTCGGGGTGGCCGTGGCTGCCCATCCGGACCTGCCAGCCCTTGTGGTGGACGAAGGTGTGATGGGCCTTGCAGAGCAGTACTCCGTTCGACAGGTCCGTCGGCCCGAAGTCGTCCCAGGCGGTCATGTGATGCGCGATGCAGCGGCGTTCGGGGACTTGGCAGCCGGGAAAGTGGCAGTGGGACCCGTCCCGGACGGCGAGTGCGCGGCGTTGTGCTTCGGTGAAGAAGCGGTCGGCCATGCCGACGTCGAGGACTTCGCCGTTGCCGGCGAGCACCACCGGGATGATGTTCGCGTCACACACCATCCGCCGGATCGTGGCGACCGAGATCGGCTCGCCGCGCAGGCCGAGGATCCTCGCTGACCCGCCACCGCCACACTTGCTACAGCCGTCGTGCGGGTCGATGCGGCCAGTGGGATCGCTGCGGTCATCGGTGTCATCGGAGTCGAAGGCATCGCTGGGATCGTGGGCAGCCTCCGGCCTCGCCGCACCCTCGGGCAGTTCGGTGTCGGCGTCGCCTTCTGCCCCGAGGCCCCAGTCCTCGGGCCCGATATCTGTTTCCGGATCGGATCCGAGCGTGTCAGCTTCGGGCTCGGGTCCGGTGGCGGTGTTCGGTTGTGGAGGTTGGCCGGGTTCTCGTGGTTCGGCCCCGGCGCTCTTGTTGGACCTGGCGTTCCTGCGCTGGGCTTGACGCTGGGCTTGGCGCGTGGAGTCGGGAGTCTGACAGTTGCAGGGCATGGGGCGGACGGGGTTGAGGTCGTCGATGGTGCCGAACCCGAGCCCGGTCAGCAGCTGGTCAATTCCGATGGTGACGGTGACGCAGTCTCGCCCGCGGCCGCGGTTGGGAGATGCGTGGGCTTCGGTCGCAAGGCCCACGAGTTCGGCGAACGCGTCTCCGCGTTTTTGGTCCAAGGGCCGTTCGTCGGGGTCGGGGCGGGTGTCGGAGGCGACCAGCGCCTCGATGAGCTTGCGGAGGGCTTCCATCTCCACCGCCGGCAGCTTGACCACCACCGTTTCCGACCCGGGGATGCCGTTGGCGATGTAGCGCAGGGACCGTTTGCGTTCGGCGGCGCGTTCGGCGTCGCCGAGTTCCTTGCCCAGCCGGCGTTCCCACTCCTCCGGCGCGAGGTACTGCAGCAACGCCCGGCCCAGCTGGCGGATGTCGTCGGGGTTGCGCCGCCTGGACCAGGTGATCAGATACTCCTCGGCCTTCACCCGCTGCTCGGCGCCGATGTAGGCGGGCAGGTCCTTGATCGCGGACGCGATCACCTGCGCATGCTTGAACGACAACTCCCCACGCGCAAGAGCAGCGGCCGTCACCGTCACCGTACGGTCCAGATCACGCGCCAAGCCGACCGTCGCGGCCGCTTCGGTCTTCGACATCCGCTGCGCGGTGCGCAGCCACGCGTTCGTGGTCGCCGCTCCGGTGGTCTTGGCGATGTCGCAGGACTCGCCCTTGGCGACCATCGCCAGCTTCAGGGCGGCGAACTTGGCCTCGTCGGCCCGGTGCAGGTCGAACAGTCGGCCCAGCTTCTCGGGCCGCAGGGACAGCATCGACCCGGCCAGCGTGTCGTCGAGGATGGTGCCGATCTGGACCAACGCAGCCTCCAGGCGCTGTTCGGCGTCAATGCCGTGCCAGCCTGAAGAATCCTGCATTGTCGAATGCATGTTCGAAACACTACAGGCTGCGATCGACTGCCAACCCGTTGTCCACAAGGACGCTCGAAAACACGCCGATCCGCTACCTGTGGATGAAAAGCCGGCACGCAACGGGCTTCATGGGCGACCTCAGCTCGTACCGATGACCTGTTCGGCAAGCTGATGCGCCAGCCGTGCCGGGTCGGTATGGGGTTTCGTCACCCCGGCCGCGAGTGTGCCGTCGATGAGCAGCATGAGCTGGTCGGCGGCCGCCGACGGATGCCGGTGGCCGAGCCTGACGAGTTCCCCCTGCAAAGCTCGTGGACGCGTTCGCGGTACTCGGCGGTGATCTTGTGCGCGGGCGGGCGCTGGCCGAGGATCACAGCACACAGCTCGAGCCGGAGAAGGTCGCAAGACCGGCGGCGAGGTCCCACTGGCAGCCGAGTGAGCCACCGGTCAGCTCTTGATGCCGGTCAGCGTCACACCCTCGATGAAGTAGCGCTGGAGTACGAAGAACAACGCGATGATCGGTGCGATCACCGCTGCCGACGCGGCCATCAGGTAGCCCCACTGCGCGGTGTAGACGCTCTGGAAGGACGCCAGCCCGAGTGCCAAGGTGTACTTGCTCTCGTCGCTGAGATAGAGCAGCGGCCCCAGGAAGTCGTTCCACACGCCGATGAAGGTGAAGATCGTCACCACCACCAGCGCGGGCTTGGACAGCGGCATGATGATCATCGCGAACACCTTCCACGGTGACGCGCCGTCGATGTAGGCCGCCTCGTCCAGTTCGAACGGGATGGTCAGGAAGAACTGCCGCAGCAGGAAGACGTTGAACACCCCGCCGCCGGCACCGGCGAACCACGCGGGCACCGTCAGCGGGAGGAACGTGTCCAGCGCACCCAGCGAACGCCACATCACGAACGTCGGGATGAGAGTCACCGCGTACGGCAACATCACGCTGCTGAGCAGCAACGCGAACACGACGTTGCGACCACGCCAGCGCAGCCGGGCGAAGCTGAACGCCGCGACGGAGCAGGTGAGCACCGTGCCCGTCACGGCGAACAGCTCGATCAGCATCGTGTTGAGGAAGTACCTCAGGAAAGGCTGCGCGGTCAGCGCCCCGGTGAAGTTGGCCCACTCGAACGGGCTCGGGATCCACTCAGGTGGTGCGATGAAGATCTGGTCGTCACCCATCAGCGCGCTGCGGATCAGCCACACGAACGGCAGCATCGTCGGGGCCGCACCGAGCACCAGGACGACGTAGAGCGCCAACCGGCCCGGCCGCAACCGCCTCGCCCGTGCGCCGCTCACACCGGCCACCGAACTCATCGGGCACCTGCCATCTCGTAGTAGACCCACCGGCGGGCGTTCCGGAACAGGAAGAACGTGATGACCATGATCACCATGAAGAGGATCCAGGCGAGCGCGCTCGCGTACCCCATCTCGCTCTCGGTGAACGCGGTCCGCCACAGGTAGTAGATGTAGAACAGGGTCGCGTTGTTCGGCCCGCCCTGCGTCATGACGTACGCCTGGTTGAACACCTGGAACGTGCCGATCACACCGGTGACCAGGTTGTAGAAGATGGTCGGCGTCATCATCGGCAGGGTCACGTGCCGGAACCGCTGCCACACACCGCCGCCGTCGATCGACACCGCCTCGTACAGATGCCGCGGCACACCCTGCAGGCCGGCGAGGAAGATGACCATCGCGTTGCCGAATCCCCAGGTGCTCATGATGACCAGCGACGGCACCGCACCCCGTTCGCTGTAGATCCACTGCGACGTGGGCAGGCCGCCCTCGCGTAGCAGGGAGTTGAGCAGACCGAAGTCGGGGTTGAAGATCCAGATCCACAGCACGGCGCTGGCCACTGCCGGCACCAGCGTGGGAAGGTAGTAGATCGTGCGCCACAGGGCGAGCCCGCGCACCTTCTGGTTGAGCAGCAGGGCCACCACGAACCCGATCACGAGGACGAGTGGGACCGTTCCCAGGGTGTAGTACGTGGTGACGCTCAGGGACTTCCAGAACAACTCGTCGCCGCCGAGGGTGCGGTAGTTGCCGAGCCCGACGAACGACGGGCTGCCGCCGATCGTCCAGTCGGTCAGACTGAAGACGAACGACGCGATCATCGGCCCGATCGTGAAGATCACGAAGCCGAGGATCGCCGGCAGCGCCATCAGGACACCCCAACGGCGCTCCAGCCGGCCCTGCCCCGAAAGGCGGGCCGGCCCACGTGAGCGCACCTGGCCGGGCCGGGTCGCCGGCTCGGTGGGAGCTACGGTCATGCGAACGCCCTCCTGCCGCCGGTCACGGCGTCTGGCTCGGGTACCAGCCCTGCAGCAACTTGTCGATCTTGGGTACGAGCGCCGTCAACACTTCCTTGGCGGGCTGCTTCCCGGTCTCGATCCGCTGCAGCGCAGGCGTCAGGACCTCGCTGATGTTGTCCATGTTCTTCAGCCGCTGGCCGAACGCCGTCTGCGCGTGGTTCAGCGTGTAGTCGACCACCGCGGTGCGGTACTCCGGTGGGTGCGAGTCGTTCTTGATCCAGGAGTCGATCGCCCGCGGGTCGGTGTAGTACTTCTTCTCCAACGGCATCCACAGGCCGTTCTTGAACAGGTCGACGTACCTCGGGTCGTTGTGGAACATGAACAGCTCCACGGCCTCCTCGGGATACTTCGAGCCCGAGAACACCACCGACGCGCCGCCGAGCTGGGTGGTGGCCGGCTCGCCGTACCTCGGCAGCACACCGATGCCGTAGTCGACCTTGCTCTGGGCCATGTCCAGCAGCACCCACTGGCCGTCCACCGCCATCGCGATCCGTTTGGTCTGCAACTGCACGTTGGTGGCCGGTGCGTTGTTGCCGAGCTGCACCGGAGTCGGCGCGACGTGGTGCTTGTACATCAGGTCCTGGAGGTTCTGGAACACCTCCACCGCCTTCGGCTGGTCCAGCAGGCACTTGCGGCCGGACTCGTCCACGAACGCCGCGCCGTTGCTGCGGAGGAAGGACTCCCACGTGGTGCTGGACTGCACGCTCACCGAGGCGCCGAACTGCCTGATCCGCTTGGGGTCGAAGCCGGACTCGTCGGGGCGCTTGCCGTTCTGGTCGCGGGTGAGCTTGTACGCGGCCTGCACGAACTCGTCCCACGTCCAGGCCTTGCCGGCCTCGGCGGGCGGCGGCTCGACACCCGCGTCCTTCATGACTGCCCGGTTGTACCAGAGCAGCATGACCTCGTTGGCAGTCTGAGTGCCGAACGTCTTGTCCTTGCCGTACCAGAAGTAGGTGCCGGGCAGCCGGTCGGCGAGCGCGGGGTACTTCTTGAAGTACTTCGCGAGGTTGACCAGCTTGCCCTGCCCAGCCAGGCGGTAGCCCATCGATCCGCCCATGTACGCCACGTCCGGCGCGCGCTTGCTGGCCACCAGCGTGTTGACCTTGGTGTCGTACTCGTTCGGGGTGTAGACGGGCTTGACCGACACCCCGTCGTACTTGTCCTCGAACTGCTTGAGCATGGCGTTGATCGCCTTCTGCTCGAACGACGAACCCCAGTACATGAACTGCAGTTGCGCCTTGCTGCCGCCGCCTCCGCCGCTGTCGCCTCCGCAGCCGGCCAGCGCCGGGAGCGCCGCGGCACCGGCCGCCAGGCCGCCCGCCCGCAGCAGGTCCCGCCGGCTCCAGCGCGGGCGGCCGGGCACGATGGGTCGGGTGTTCATGAGGCTTCTCCTGAGGTGGCTGACGGGGTGACTGACTGGGTGACGGGCAGCCAGACCCGCATCGCGCGGCCGTCCCGGTTGTCCCACTGGAAGTAGGGCACCGCGGTCGCGGTCACCGCCTGGCTGGTCACCGACTGGGCGGTGGGCTGGGACGAGTACGGAAAACCGTTGCGTGGCTGGGACACCGCGGCGGCGTCCATGGTGAGCAGGACCGTGCGGCCGACTCCGGCAAGGTCGGCTTGCGGTACGACCCGGATACCCGCGTCAGGTGCGAGCGTGAGGTCCTCCACGTCGACACCGTCGGCCTGGTCGGTCTGCTCGAAGCAGTAGACGAGCGGGCCGCGTTCGACCGCGACACACCCGCGTACCGCGTCGATCCGCTGGTGCGGGAAGACCAGCCGGGGCGTGAGGTCCAGCGTGATCGTGACGGTGTCACCCGGCACCCAGGCCCGGCGGACGACGACGTAGCCGCGCTCGTCCGGGGTCGCGTCGGCAGGCTCGCAGTTCACACTGATCCCCACGGACGGGCTCCACGCCGGCACCCGCAGCGCCAGCGACCACTCGCCCTCCGGCGCGGCGTCGACGGTGAACGCGACCTCTCCCTCCCAGGGGTACTCGGTCCGCACCGACAGAGCCACCTCGCCCGCGGGCAGGTCCGCCCGGATCGTGCCCGGGACGTACTGGTGGACGCTCAGCCCGTCGTCGTTCGTGGTGGCGACGTAGTGGCTGAGCGAGGACACCAGCCGCATGATGTTCGGCGGGCAGCACGCGCAGCTGAACCACTCGTGCCGGCGGCCCGGGTCGTCGCCCTCGGCGTGGTCGTGCCTGCGCTGCAACGGGTTGACGTAGAAGAACCGCGTGCCGTCGGTCGACGTCGACGCCGCGAACGCGTTGTACAGCGTGCGTTCGAGCAGGTCGGCGTACCGGCCCTCGCCCGTCGCCAGCAGAAGTCGCCAGTTCCAGTGCACGCTCGCGATCGCCGCACAGGTCTCGTTGTACGACCGGTCCGGCGGCAGCTCGTAGCGGTCACCGAAGGCCTCGTGGGAGTGCCGCGAGCCGACCCCGCCGGTGAGCTGGGTCTTGGTCGCCACCATGTCCTCCCACCGGCGTACGGAGGAGGCGAGCAGCGACTCGTCGCCGGTCTCGAGATACAGGTCGACGATGCCGGCCTCGAGGTAGAGCGCGCGGACGGCGTGGCCCACCTCGGTGTCGGCCTCGCGTACCGGCAGGTGGTCCTGGAAGTAGCGCTGGCCCATGCCGCTGCCGGCGATGTGGCCCTTGCCGCGCTCGTCGACGAGGTGCAGCGAGAGGTCGAGGTAGGAACGCTCGCCGGTGAGCCGGTACAGCTCGACCAGCGCGGTCTCGATCTCCGGGTGGCCGTCGATACCGGGGTTGCCGCCGCGCAGGAACACCTCGACCAGATGGTCGGCGAATCGGCGCGCCACGGCGAGCAGCTCGGGCTCACCACCGACGCGGGCAGCGGCCACCGCGGCCTGCACCAGGTGGCCGGCGCAGTACATCTCGTGGCTGTGCTCGAGTTCGGCGTACTGCCGCTCGGGCTTGACCACCTGGTAGTAGGAGTTGAGGTAGCCGTCGCCGCGCTGCGCTCTGGCGAGCAGCTCCGCGGCCCGGCGCAGGAAGTCGTGCAGCTCACCGGCGTCCTCGCGGCCCGCCTCCCAGGCGACCGCCTCCAGCTGCTTGTAGAGGTCGGAGTCCATGAACCTCGGGCCGCGGAAGTCACCGGTCACCTCGCCGGCGGCCAGCCGGAGGTTGTGCAGGTTTCCGGCCTCCTCCAGCTGCTTGATGCCCAGCGGAATGCTGGCCGCGCGGTTGGTCTCCTGCCACCGGCCGAGCGGGCCGCCGTCGATGCGGACGTCCCGCAGCCGCAGTGGGCGGTGCGGTGCCCGGGCGGCCGGTGTCGGCTCGACCGGACCGGCGCCTGCCGGAGCGGCGGCTGGTTGGTTCGCCGTGGTGGTCATGGGCCTCCTTCGTGGGTACGCCCGGCCGGCGTCGCGGCTCGGGGCCGGAGCGGCAGCAGGGCACGAACGTGGAGCGCGGTACGAGGTGCGAACGAGGTGGTGAACCTCCCGGACACAACCGGGAGAAGGCTCAAGGAATAGGTTTTCCTAATCGCGCCCACAAGGTAGGGCTGATCAACGAGCACGGTCAATACCCTGTGCCGGGTTCAGTCTTGTTTCGCACGTACTGTTTCCCAGGCAGCCCGTACACTGCGCACGTCCCGACACCGGCCGGACCGAAGGAAACCACGTTGCCGACACCCCCCTCCCCGGAGGTTCGCGCCATCACCATCCGCGACGTGGCGAGCCTGGCCGCCGTCTCGGTCGGCACCGCGTCGAAGGCTCTGAACGGCCGCGGAAAGCTGCGGCAGGAGACGCGAGACCGGGTGGTCGAGGCGGCCCGCCAACTGGGCTTCCGGCCCAACGCGCTGGCCCGCGGTCTGCTCAGCGGACGTACGTTCACCGTGGGCCTGGTCACCTCCGACAGCTTCGGCAGGTTCAGCATCCCGGTGATGCTGGGTGCGGAGGACGCGCTCGGCGCCGGTCAGATCTCGGTGTTCATGTGCGACACCCGCGACGACCCGATCCGTGAACGCCACCACGTGCAGACCCTGCTGGCCCGGCGGGTGGACGGGCTGCTGGTCACCGGGCGGCGGACCGAGCCCCGTCCGTCCATCGGTGCCGACCTGCCGGTGCCGGTGGTGTACGCGATGACCCAGTCGACCGACCCGGCCGACCTGTCGGTGATCCCGGACGACGAGGGCGGCGGCGCGCTCGCGGTCGGCCACCTGCTCGCCACCGGCCGCACCCGGATCGCGCACATCGCCGGGCCGGGCCGGTTCCTCGCCGCCCGCCAGCGTGCCGCCGGCGTGCACCGCGCGCTGGCCGAGGCAGGCCTGGCGCTGGTCGGCGGCGAGCCGCTGCACGGCGAGTGGACCGAGGAGTGGGGCCGCCAGGGCGCGGACATCCTGCTGCGGGCCGAACCCGAGGTCGACGCGATCTTCTGCGGCAACGACCAGATCGCCCGCGGCGTCGCCGAGACCCTTCGCGAGCGGGGCAGGCGGGTGCCCGACGACATCGCGTTGATCGGGTTCGACAACTGGGAGGCGATGGCCCTGGGATCACGGCCCCCGTTGACCACGGTGGACATGAGCCTCGGCGAGGTCGGCCGGATCGCCGCCGAGCACCTGCTGGCCGCCATCGGCGGGCGACCGGTGACCGGCGGGGTGCAGACGATTCCCTGCCGGCTCGTCGTCCGCGAGTCCACCGGTCCCCGCCGCGACGGCTAGGGCCTAGCCTCGGCCGGCTTCCAGGTCCCGGCGGCGGAACAACGCATGCAGGGTGAGGTCGACGTCGGCAAGTGCCTGCGCGCCGCCCTCCTCCCGGTCGATCACGCACAGGGCGTGCTCGACGTGCGCGCCGAGCGCGCGCAGGTCCTGCGTCGAGAGCACGACCTGCCCGCCGCTGGTCACCACGTCCTCGACCACGAGCACCCTGCGTCCCTCGACGTCCGCGCCCTCGGCCAGCCGGGCCGTGCCGTACTCCTTAGCCTTCTTGCGTACGAAGGCGCACGGCAGGCCGGTGTGCCGCCCGAGTGCCGTGACGACGGCGATCCCGCCCATCTCCAATCCGGCCAGCACCTCGGTCCCCGCGGGAACGAGTGGGGCCAGCGCGGCGCCCACCTCGTCCAGCAACACCGGGTCGGCCTCGAACTGGTACTTGTCGAAGTACTCCGTGGTCTCCCGTCCGGATCGCAGGACGAACCGCCCTGTCAACCGGCACCTGTCAGCGATCCGATAAGCAAGCCGTGCGTTGGTCACGGTCGCCAAGCATGGCAGGCCGGATCCGGACCGGGCCCCCGGATCAGGGATGCAACAGCACCTTGCGCAGGTCGGCGGGGCGTTCCCGCAGGGTCGACAGCGCCGAGCCCACGTCGGCCACCGCGTACCGGTGACTGATCAGCGGGCGCAGGTCGAGCAGCCCGGCGTTGAATATCCTGACCACGTGCTCCCAGGCCGCGGCGGACGCACCGAAGACGCCCTGCACCCGCAGGTGTTTGAGCACGATGTCGGTCAGGTCGCCCTCGGCCGGTCCGCCCGGAATCCCTTCCAGGACGACGGTCGCACCGCGACGGGCCGCGTTCAGCGCGGCCTTGGCCGACGTCTGCCTACTGCCCGCCTCGATCACCACGTCGGCGTCGCAGGTCCAGCCCGGCTCGACCGCCTCGGCGTTGCTGACGCACCGGGTCGCGCCCCAGGCGGCGCCGAGCTCACGACCACTGGGACTGTCGCCGATCAGCACCAGTTCGCTCGGGCTGTACGCGGCGAGCACCTGGCAGGCGACCAGACTGAGCGTTCCGGTGCCGACGACCGCGACCCGTGCCCCGACGGCGGGGGCGGCCGCGAGGATCCCCTCCAGTACGCACGCCGACGGCTCCAGCAGCGCCGCGGCCTCGAGGTCGGCACCGGCCTTCAGCTGGTGCACCAGTCGCGCGGGCACGAGGACGTAGGAGCTGAACGCGCCCGCGTGGGTGAAGCCGGTCTCGGCGTACCCCGCCTCGCACAGGTTGGTGGCGCCTTCCCGGCAGCGCGGGCAGCGTCCGCAGTTGCGGAAGCCCTGCGCCACCACCGGATCGTCGACCGCCAGCCAGTCCACGCCGTCGCCCAGGGCGGCGACGGTGCCGGCCCACTCGTGCCCGGGCACCACGGGATAGCTGACGTACGCCGCCGGGCGGGTGCCGGCGAACAGCTCGACGTCGCTGCCGCAGATGCCGGCCGCGCCGACCCGGACCAACACCTCGCCCGGCCCGGGCGGCGCCAGCGGCCGCTCCTCGACACCGAAGTCGTCGGGCCCGCGTACGACCACCGACGGATTGGTCTCCGGAATCGACTGTCCGGATGTCGTGGATGGTGTTGCTGTCATGGCCGTCCTCGCTGTCAACGAGCGGTTGCCAGGCGGACGACGTTGTACGACATCGGCGCCAGCTCGAAGCGCAGCTTCCCGTCCTCGACGACCGGGGCGTCCTGGACCCGCGGCGCGACCCGGTCCGGTTGCTCGGCGGTGTTGGCCGCGTCCCGGTCCTCACCGGACAGCGCGATGTGCTCGACGGCGCGGGCGTCCTTCAGCGCACGGACGTCGACCTCGACCAGCAGCGGCTCTGTCAGGGACCGGTTGACGGCGAACACCGCGGCGGCGCCGTTCTCCTCGTCCAGGGTGGCGGTGCAGTCCAGCTGGGGCACCGGCCCGAAGTCGGGGGTGTCGACCTGGGGTCCGGTCGGCTCCACCCGCAGGGTCGAACCCGTGCCGTACTGGAACGCGAGCCGCATCGGGTGGAACGTCGACTGGCGGTACGCCGGTCCGCCCGCGACCGTCGTGATCGGCGCGATCACGTTGACCAGCTGGGCGAAGCAGGCCATCGTCACCCGGTCGGCGCGCCGCAGCAGGCTGTTGAGCAGCGAGCCCACCACCACCGCGTCGGCCAGGGAGTACTGGTCCTCGAAGAGCGACGGGCCGGTCACCCACTCCCGCTCGTCGCCGGGCACGTGGTACCAGACGTTCCACTCGTCGTAGGACAGGTTGATCGACTTCTTGCTGCGGGTCTTCGCCTTCACGTAGTCGCACGTGGCGATCACGGACTCGATCATCGCGTCCATGTCGACGCCGGAGGCCAGGAAGCTGGCGAAGTCGCCGTTGCTCGGGCGGTAGTAGGAGTGCAGCGAGACGTAGTCGACGACCTCGTAGGTGTGCTCGAGAACCTCGGCCTCCCACGAGCCGAACGTCGGCATCTTCCGGCCGGAACTGCCGCAGGCGACGAGCTCGAGGTCGGGGTCGACCAGCCGCATCGCCTTCGCGGTCTGGTTGGCGAGGATGCCGTAGTCGCGGGCGGTCTTGTGGGCGATCTGCCAGGGGCCGTCCATCTCGTTGCCGAGGCACCAGATCTTGATGTCGTGCGGGTCCTTCGCGCCGTACTTCGCCCGCAGATCCGACCAGTACGTCCCGGCGGGGTGGTTGCAGTACTCAACCAGCGCTGCCGCCTCCTGCACGCCGCGCGTGCCGAGGTTGACCGCCATCATCGGCTCGACGCCGGCCTTGCGGCACCAGGCGGCGAACTCGTCGACGCCGACCTCGTTGGTCTCCAGCGTCTTCCACGCCAGGTCCAGCCGGTGCGGGCGTTCGGCGCGCGGGCCGATGCCGTCCTCCCACTGGTAGCCGGACACGAAGTTGCCACCGGGGTAGCGGACGGTGCTGACGCCGAGCTCGCGGGTCAGGTCGAGCACGTCGGTGCGGAAACCGTCTTCGTCGGCGCCGGGGTGGTCGGGTTCGTAGATGCCGCCGTAGACGCATCGGCCCAGATGCTCGACGAACGAGCCGCGCACACGCGGGTCTACGGCTCCGATCCGGAACGCGGGGTCAAGAGTGAGGCTGGCCTTGTTCACGGGCGTCGGCTTCCTTCCGCTGAGGTCCCGAGGGCTACCTGGCTCACGACGAACGGATTCGGCGGCGGGCGGCGAAACTGCCGAGAAACCGGATAGACCAATCCGTTGACGTCGTCGAAGCGTGATCGTAGCCTTTGCTTCGATATCACGCACATTGTTCGATATTTCGAACACGGAGCATGCTCGAATCGGCCTTGGAAATCCGCTTTCAGCAGCTCTCGGCAACACCGCAAGCCGTTTTCGTGACAAGCAAACCGGTCGAGGCCCAGGTGACAGCCAGGGCCCCGCCCTCGACACCGAATCCGCACCGACCACATCCGGACGGAGGTGCCCGGGCAATGGCGGCACTACCGAGTCGACGGGACGTCCTGCGAGGCGCCGGCCTGCTGGCCGCCGCGGGCGCCGTTGGCGGCAGCCTGTCCGGCTGCGCCGAGCAGCTCCAGTCGGGCTTCACCGGGACGGCGCCGAGCGCCGACGTACTCACGTACTGGAATCTCCTGGGCGGCGGCGACGGCGTTCGCATGCAGGAGATGGAAGGGGTCTACCGCAAGCAGCGGCCCGACGTGGACCTGCGCGCGGTGACTCTCACGTGGGGCAACCCCTACTACACGAAGCTTTCCCTGGCCACCCTCGGCGCGCAGCCGCCGGATGTGGCCATCTCGCACCTGACCCGGGTGCCGACGCTGGTCGCCGCCGGACTGCTCCAGCCGTTCGAGCCCGAGGACCTGGCCCGGCACGGGATGTCGAAGGACAAGTTCGTCCAGCGAGCCATCGAGCGGGCCACCATCGACGGCAAGATCTACGCCATCCCGCTCGACACCCACCCGTTCGTGATGTTCTACAACACCAAGATCTGCAAGCAGGCCGGCCTGCTCGCCGACGACGGGTCGCTGAAGCCGATCGACAGTGAGGACGCGCTGGTCGAGGCGCTCCACAAGGCGAAGGAAGTCACCAAGAGCTGGGGCGGCGCGGTAGCGTCGGTGGCCGACGTGGCCACCCCGTGGCGGTTCTTCTTCAGCCTGTACGGACAGCTCGGCGGCAAGCTCCTGATGGGCACCTCGCCCGATGAGATTCTCGAACCCGACAAGGCCGTTCGCGCCGCCAAGCTGATGCGCCGGCTCACCGTCGACGAGAAGGTGATGCCCCCCAACATCGACTACGGTGGCGCGATCGCGCAGTTCGCCAACGGCCGTTCGGGATTCTTCTTCCAGGGCGAGTGGGAGATCTCCACCTTCAAGGACGCGAAGATGCCCTTCAGCATGACGAGGTTCCCCAACCTGATGGGTGGCACCTACGCCGTGCAGGCCGACTCGCACACGTTCGTGCTGCCCAGCAAGGAGGCGTACGAACGCCCGCGGCTGGACCTCGTGCTGGACTTCGTACGTTCGATGCTCGACCAGGGCATGACCTGGGCCGAGGGTGGTCACGTTCCCAGCTGGCTTCCGGTTCAGCAGAGTGAGAAGTACCGCGAGCTCAAACCGCAGTCGAACTACGTGGGTGCGGCCGAGAGCGCGGTCTACGACCCGCCGGCGTGGTACTCCGGCTCCGGCTCCAACTTCGAGATGGTCGCCGGCTCCGCACTCGGCGGGGTGCTGAGCGGCCGTACGCAACCCGAGGCCGCGATCCACCAGATCCAGGTGGGCATCTCCAAGATGGCCCGCACCCCGGCACCCGTCTAGCGCCTCACGTTCCAGACCCCGACCCGCGGCCGACCAAGGTCGTACGTACGCCAGTTCCTTCGAGCATCTCGGGAGGTCTTGTGGGCACCTCGACAGTCGCGCCCGAGACCGCGGCAGACTCCGGTGCCGGCCAGCGGCGCCAGGGGCGACCGGTCCTTGCCGGCCTGGCGTTCCTCGCGCCGTTCCTCGTCCTCTACGCCCTCTTCCTGATCGGGCCGAGCGCGTACGGACTGGTGATGAGCTTCTTCAACACCAGTCTGGTGAAGGGCGGGCTGGGCAGTTTCGCCGGGCTGTCCAACTACGCCGCGGCCTTCGGCGACCCGCAGTTCTGGGCGTCGCTGTGGCACACGGTGTGGTTCACCATCCTCACCACGCCACCGCTGGTGGTTCTCGCCCTGGTGTTCGCGCTGCTGGCCGACCGGGCGAGGAAGGGACGCTGGTTCTTCCGGCTGGCGTTCTTCGCACCGTACGTGTTGCCGTCGGCGGTCGTGGCGCTGATCTGGAACTGGGTCTACACCCCCGACCTCGGACTGCTCTCCGACGTGGTGACCCGGCTCGGTATGACTCCGCCCGTCTGGCTCGGCGACCCGAACTGGGCGATGATCTCGGTGGCCCTCACCACCGTGTGGTGGACGCTCGGCTTCAACTTCGTTCTCTACCTCGCCGGCCTGCAGGACATCCCGCGCGAGCTGTACGAAGCGGCCTCCATCGACGGTGCCACGCCGTGGCAGCAGATCACCCGGATCACCGTTCCGTTGCTCGGCCGGACGACCACGCTGGTGGCGGTGCTGCAGGTGATCGCCTCGCTGAAGATCTTCGACCAGATCTACCTGATGACCAGCGGCGGACCGGACTTCGCGACCCGGCCCACCATCCAGTACATCTACGACGTCGGCTTCACCGACTACCGGGTCGGCTACGGATCGGCGGTGTCCATGCTGCTGTTCGTGCTGATCCTGGTGGTCTCGCTGGTGTGGTTCGCACTCGTCCGCCGTCAGGAGAGGGACGCCTGAGATGACCACCACCACCACCGTCGCCGAACGAAACCAGGACCGCGGCGCCCGGCCGGGCGACGAACTCCGCACCACCAGCGGCCGGGAGCGCGTCTTCAACCGGGTCTGCGTCGGCGTCCTCATCGCGTTCTCGCTGCTGTGGCTGGTGCCGCTGCTGTGGGCGCTGGACACCTCGCTGAAGCCGGAGGGCGAGACCACCAAGGTGCCGGTCACCTGGCTGATCGACAGCCCCACGCTGGCGGCCTACGCCAAGGTGCTCAAGGCCGGGAACGTCCTGCAGTGGTACGCCAACAGCTTCATCATCTCGATCCTGGTCGCCGCCTTGTCGGTGGTGACCGCGAGCATGGCGGCGTTCGCCCTGTCCCGGATCCGTTTCCGCGGCAGCAACGCGGTGTTCTGGGTCATCCTGGCCGGCATCATGATTCCCGGGCAGGCGCTGATCGTGCCGCTGTTCCGGGAGTTCGCCGCGGTCGGCATGATCGACACCTACTGGGCGGTGATCCTGCCGCAGATCGCCGCGCCGGTCGCCGTCTTCGTCTTCAAGCAGTTCTTCGACGGCATCCCCCGGGAGCTGGAGGAGGCCGCGCTGGTCGACGGGGCGAGCAGGTTCCACATCTTCGCGCGGATCTTCCTGCCGCTGTCGCGGCCGGCGATCTCGGCGGTGTCGATCTTCACGTTCGTGTGGTCGTGGAACAACTTCCTGTGGCCGCTGCTGGTGCTGACGAGCACGCCGCTGATGACACTGCCGGTGGGGCTGGCGACGGTTTCCAGCGCGTACGGCATCCAGTACGCCTCGATCATGGCCTCGGCCATCCTTGGCGCACTCCCCCTGCTGGTGGTCTTCCTGCTCTTCCAGCGGCGGATCGTCGAGGGCATCGCCGGCACCGGCCTGAAGGGCTGACCGCCCGGGCGCCGTCAGGCGGTGACCGTCAGGGCGACAGGGCGGGCTTGCCCCCGGCCGGGGCGTGGTCGCGGTCCGGCAGGAGTTCGGCCCGGCTGATCGCCGGGGTGAACAGCATCCACACCGCGGTCACCGCGAGGCACACCAGGCACCCGGCGCCGACGGCGACGAGGTTGGTGAACCCCACCAGCAGACCGAAGGCGGCCGTCCCGAGCGGCGTCATCGCGGTGGACAGCACGGTCACCACGCTCTGAACGCGCCCGAGAACGTCCGGCCGGGTGGCGGTGAGCAGCAGCCCGCTGAGGATGGCGTTGGACGGGCCGAGACACAGCGACCACCAGGCCACCGACGCGCACACCAGCCACAGGTCGGTGGCGAACACCAGCCCGGCGAACCCGGGCAGCGCCGCGACCAGCCACAGCGCCAGCGCCAGTCCCGACCTGGACGGCGGCCGCAGCAGCGTGCCCACCAGGCCGCCGGCGATCAGGCCGCCGCCGAGGAAACCCGCCGCCACGCCGTACCCCGCGGCACCCCACTGGAGGTTCTCCGCCTTCAGCGCCAGGCCGACCGTCTCCATCGGCACCGAGACGGCGTTGAGGACCAGGGTCACCACCGCCAGCCCGCGCAGCAGCGGATGACCGGCGACGTAATGCAGCCCGTCGCCGAGTGCCCGGCGCATCCGGGGTCGCTCCTCCGCCCGCTGGATGGGGTACTTCGGGCGTACGAACACCAGGATCGCGAAGCAGAGCAGGAACGTCGCGGAGTTGACGTACGCCGCGAGGGCGAACCCGCCGAGGGCGACCAGCACCCCGCCGAGGCCCCGGCCGCCGGCCTCGGCGATGCTGCGGACGAGCTGGCGGATCGCCGCGCCCCTGGGGAGCTGGTGGTGCGGCAGCAGGACCGCGAGGTAGCTGTTGGCCGCCGGGAGATAGAACGCGTCGATGGTGCCGAACACCACGCCGAGGGCGATCAGCAGCGCGGCCGTCGGCCGGGCGCCGCCGGTGGTGAGGAACGCACCGGTGAGGGCTACTCCGCCGGCGGCGAGGTCGGCGGCGAGCATGATGCGACGGGCACCGCGCAGGTCGGCCAGCACCCCGCCGAGCAGCATGAGCAGCACCCGGGGAACCCCGGCGGCGGCCAGCACGATGCCGGTGAGACGCGGGTCGCCGAGCTGGGCCGCGGACCAGCCGACGGCGATCCACCAGACGTTGTCGCCGACGAAGCTGAGGCCGCGGGCGAGGAGGTAGCCGAGGAAGCGTGGCCGGCCGACTGCAGCCCGCGGCGTTCGCACCGTCTCTCCCTCGTCCTCTCGTCCCGACCCGGCACCTGTGCACCTGGCTACCCGGCGTACGGATGCGTGCCAGTTTGGCGTGCGTGCCAATGTTGCATGCCCGTGGCCGGGGCGCGACGTCTTCGCGCCCACGACTGGCCGTGCGACCGGTATCCGAGACGACGTGCCACGCTCCGCATCGCCGCAGGCACGCACCGCCCATGCCCGCCCATGCCGGGTGGCCGGCCGGCGACCGTCAACGGCAAACCAGCGACCGCGATACGTCTGATGTCTAGGCTTTGCTCACGGGACGGATCCCTAGACTGTCGCCGGCGTTGTCGTACGCGGTGAACCGACCGAAGGAGCAGTGTGATGACAGGGGAGACGAACGGCCTACGCAGCCGGGCCTGGTTCGGTGCGACCGGCCGCACGGGCATGGCCCACCGGTCCTGGATGCGCAACCAGGGCTTCGGCCAGGAGGTCTTCGACGGGCGGCCGGTCATCGGCATCGCCACCACCTGGTCCGAGCTCGCCCCCTGCAACGCCCACCTGCACCGGGTGGCCGAGGCGGTCAAGCGGGGCGTGTGGCAGGCAGGTGGCTTCCCGCTGGAGTTCCCGGCGCTCGCGCTCGGTGAGTCGCTGCTGCGTCCGACGGCGATGTTCTACCGCAACCTCCTCGCCATGGAGGCCGAGGAGATGATGCGGGCCAACCCGCTCGACGGCACCGTCTTGCTGTCCGGCTGCGACAAGACCACCCCGGGCCTGCTGATGGCGGCCGCCTCGGTCGACCTGCCCTCGGTCATGGTCACCGGCGGCCCGATGCTGAACGGCAAGTACCGCGGCCAGGACGTCGGCTCGGGCACCCACGTGTGGAAGTTCGAGGAAGACCTCAAGACCGGCAAGATGACCCAGGAGGAGTGCTACTTCGCCGAGGGGTGCATGGCCCGCTCCAACGGCCACTGCATGACGATGGGCACCGCGTCAACCATGGCTTGCGTCGCCGAGGCACTCGGCATGCAGCTGCCCGGCTCGGCCACCTGGCCGGCCGTGGACGCGCGGCGCTACGAGGTCGCCCAGGAGGCCGGACGGCGGATCGTCGGCATGGTCGAGGAGGACCTGCGCCCCAGCCAGATCCTCACCCGCGAGGCGTTCGAGAACGCCATCCGCGCCAACGCCGCGATCGGCGGCTCGACCAACGCGATCGTGCACCTGCTCGCCCTGGCCCGCAGGCTCGGCGTCCAGCTCGACCTGGCCGACTTCGACGGGCTCGCCCGGCCGGTGCCGACCCTGGTCAACCTGATGCCCTCCGGGAAGTACCTCATGGAGGACTTCTGCTACGCCGGCGGGCTGCCGGTCGTGCTGCGCCAGCTGGCCGAAGCCGGACTTCTGCACTCGGAGCAGATCACCGTCACCGGCAAGGGCATCGCCGACAACAACGCCCAGGCCGAGTGCTTCAACCGCGAGGTCATCACCACCATCGAGGAGCCGTTCCAGGCGGCCGGCACCGGCACCGCCGTCCTGTCGGGCAACCTCGCTCCGAACGGCGCGGTGATCAAGCAGTCGGCGGTCTCGCCGCACCTGCTCAAGCACGAGGGGCGCGCGCTGGTCTTCGACTCCCCCGAGGACTACCACGCCGTGTCGGAGGACCCCGACATGGACGTGACCGAGAGCGACGTGCTGGTGATCCGGTACGCCGGACCGAAGGGCTACCCCGGCATGCCCGAGGTGTCCAACGTGCCGCTGCCCACCAAGCTGCTCAAGGCCGGCGTCACCGACATGGTGCGGGTCTGCGACGGACGGATGAGCGGTACGGCGTACGGCACGGTCGTCCTGCACGTCTCGCCGGAGGCCGCGGTCGGCGGGCCGCTGGCCCTCGTCCAGACCGGTGACCGGATCATCCTCGACGTGCCCGCGCGCAGCATCACCCTCGACGTTTCCGACGAGGAACTGGAACGCCGGCGAGCCGCGTGGCGGGCGCCGGAGCAGAAGTACAAGAGCGGGTACGCCTGGCTCTACACGACCCACGTCACCCAGGCGCACGAGGGTGTGGACTTCGACTTCCTGGCCGGCTCCCGCGGCCACGAGGTCCCGCGCGAGTCCCACTGAGGGCTCGGTCACACCTGACGAGGAGGGGGCGGGTCCCGAACGGGATCCGCCCCCTCGCCGCGCCTCCTGCCCGAAGCGAAGGCATTGCACGTTCGGAGTACGGCTGCCGCGTCCCAGGTCGCCGGTCATCGCCTCACGACTCACCCCCGACGAGTTCCCGCTCGACGACGACGGCGTACGTCGTGTTCTCCATGTCAGTCTCCCTTCGCCGCGCGCCCGAGGCGGATGGCCGAGATGAGGAAGAAGATTGCGCCGGGGATGGCGTAGCCGATCGCGTTGGTCAGCGCCGGATCGTCGGCGGAGGCGGTGGCGACGAACGACCCGCCGGCGAGTACGGAGATGCCACCGCTGATGATCATCGGCCACTGGCCGCCCATGTCGCGGCGGGTGACCCCCACGGCCAGCTGAACCAGCCCGGCCGCGATCGCCCATGCCCCCCAGATGCGCAGGACCGCCGGGATGCCGGATGCGTCGGCGAAGCAAAGGCCGACCGCGGCGAGCAGGCTCACCGCGACGTTCACGTACAGCAGGGTGGACGATCCGGTGGCGCGCGACGCGCGGGCGTCGATGACGGCGGCGGCCACGTCGAACAGCGGGTAGAGCACGAGCAGCGTCATGGCGAGCGGGCCAAGGTGCTTGGCGGTCGTGAACATCACGAGTGCCCAGACGATCGCGAACCCGAAGCGGACGAAGTACAGCCGCCGCAGGGCGGACGCCATCGTCGGGATGCCGGGGGCGGCAACGGAGGTCATGTTGGTCATGGTGGTCCTTTCAGTGGCGCGGAGGAGAACGCGCCGACGTGCGCCGAGCCGGAGACACTCAACGGTAGAACGAACGTTCTGTCCTCTGTAACTCTGGCGGCTCTCTCCGGACTTGTCAAGACCGACCGTTCTGTCTAGCGTGGGCTCATGGCACACGGCACGAGCAAGATCCGAACGTCCGAGGCACGAGACCGGCTCCTTGCCACGGCGAGCAGAATCTTCTACGCGGAGGGGATCCACTCCGTCGGCGTCGATCGGATCATCGCCGAGGCGAAAGTGACCCGAGCAACGTTCTACCGGCACTTCCCCGGCAAGGAGGATCTCGTCCTCGGCTACCTCAAGGCGACCGACCACGCCATCCGCAAGCAGGTGGAAGTCGCCCTCGCCGCCGGCCGACCGGCGCCCGACGCACTCCGGGCCGTTGCCGAGTCGATCGCCCAGGGCATCCAGTCCGACGGCTTCCGCGGCTGTGCGTTCCTCAACGCCGTGGCCGAGTACCCCGATCCCGACCACCCCGTGCACCAAGCCGTCCTCGCCCATCGGCAGTGGTTCCTCGACACGGTCAACACCTTGATGGCGAGCATTCAGGAAACCGAGGCCGGGCCCGCCGCGCAGCACTTCGTCATGCTTCGCGATGGCGCCATGGCGGCAGGCTGCCTCTCCGACCGGGGACAGACCTGCGAAACCTTCCTCCGCGGCGTCGAGGGACTCATCCGGACTCATGCCGCACGGCGGCCATCCTGAGCGGCCTTGCGGGTGCCACACGGATCCGCCGTTACGCCGGGCCCGGCACTCAGCTGTCCTCGAGGTAGTTCTGGCCCTGACCAAGCCTTCATGTCATCAGCGGGAGTCCGTTCTGTCGCCCGCCCCAACCTCAGCCGGCGCAGAGCGCTCACCTTGCTCGGTGGAGCGGCCGTGGCGGCCACTGCGTGCACGGTGACGTCCTGCACTCCGCCCGCCGGCGCCACGTCCGCAGGAGACCTCGACCTGTGGACGTTCGCCGACACCCATGCGGCGTGGTTCAAACAGATGGCCACCGAGTTCGAACAGCGAACGGGCGTCCGGGTTTCGGTGAGTCTCATTCCTGGCGACTCGATCTTTCAGCAGTTGCTGATCAATCTCAAGGCCGGCGGCCTGCGGACGCCGGATCTCTGCGACATCGAGCAGGGATCGTTCGGGCGCTTCCTGATCGGCCGGTCGGTTCCCTTCGTCGACCTGGGCCCCCGGCTGCGCGCGAAGGGATACGACAAGCAACTCGTCGCGGGCCGGCAGGCACTCTACAGCTGGAAGGGTGGTGTGTACGGAGTCGAGCACGCGCCGACGCCCGTCACACTCTTCTACCTGCGTGACGCCTGGGCGAAGACAGGGGTAGACCCGGCGACCCTGTCCACCTGCGACGAGTTCGCGGCCGATGATGGTCTCGCTGAACTGGCTGGACACCTTCCAGGGCGTGATTCTCCCCAGCGGAGCAAGCGCGTTCGGCGCCTTCTTCGTCCGCCAGGCGATGCTGGCCGTGCCCGACGAGATGGTTCAGGCCGCCCGCATCGACGGCGCTTCGGAGTTCCGGATCTTCCTCACCATGGGCGTGCCCCTTGCCCGCGGCGCGCTGTCGATTCTTGCGGTGCTGACGTTCCTCGGTTCGTGGAACGACTTCCTGTGGCCGTCCATCGCGCTGCGCAGTCCCGAGCGCCAGACGTATCCTGTCGGGCTCGCCAACCTGGTCGGCTTCTACAACACGGAGTACGGCATAATTCTCGCCGGCTCGTTCCTCGTCAGCCTGCCACCCTCCCTGACCCGCCGTGCGGGGTTCTCGGTCGGTTGCCGCTGCTGCTCACCGATCGGCGTCTTCGGGCCGTCTTGGCTCTCTGACGCAGGCTTTGACGTCCGCTACCACCAAGTACGTCCATGCCGCGGCCGCGAGCATCGCGGAGAGGGCCGCCCCGATGATCAGGAGCATGTCGAGCCCACCGTGCTGGACGGCGGAGACGGCAAGGATGGCGGACGCTGCGAAACCGCACATCCCGACCAGCCGGAGAGCCAGGTTTTCCTGGGCATACGGGTGGGTGCCTCTCCGTGCCTCCACTCCTGTGGGCAGCCTGGCTAGCGACGCTTCCTGGTCGGCCCGGGTTCTGCACTTGTCCGTGGTCCTTCGGCACCACAACTCCGAGTGCAGTTCCTCGAGAGCGGACGGGGAGTCCTTCGTCACCGCCGTGACGGCTTGGTCAAGCCGTCGAGCCGCCCGGGCGGCGGCCGCGTCGTAGGTGTCACCTTCTGCTTGGACGACCACCTCGAGGCTGCCGGACTGCAGGTCGGGGAGGACGGTGGCGTGACCCACGGACGGATCCTTGGTCTCAGCCGTCCGCAGCGCCCGCAGCATCTCGTCACAACACTGCACGAGCTGCGGCCGACTGTAGCTTGGCGCACTGTAGACGGCGATCATCTTGAGCTTCACGGCCGTCTCCTCCATCGAGCAGGGGGACGGGTCTACCGCCATGCTATGACCGACTGGGAGCGTTCACGGTCGCAGGCAAGGCTGTCTTGACATCCCGGGCGCAACCGGCACAGGCAACGCGAAAGCCACAGCGCCGTGAACCTCAGCGGTCGGCCTGCGCCTGCGCGACGAGTTCCCGCGCCTCCTCCTCGCTGGCCACCGCGGGGTTCGCGCCGGCCAGCGGACGGCGTGCGGACTCGGGTACGAAGTACACGCAGACCGCACCGACGACACCCGCGGCGACCAGGTAGTAGCCGGGCCACAACAGGTCGCCGGTGGCAAGGATCAGCGCACTCATCACCGCGGCGGTGGTACCACCGAACGCGGACACGAAGATGTTGAACGCGATGGACAGGCCGCCGTACCGGATCTCCGTAGGGAACATCGCCGGCAGCGTCGAGGGCGCGGTCGAGGAGAAGCACACCAGCGAAAGGCCCATCATCATCAGCCCGAGGAACGTCGGGCCGATTCCGCCGACCTGGAGCAGCAGCACCATGGGAACGCCGAGCACGACGAGAGCGAGGGATCCGGTCATCAGCACCGGACGGCGCCCGACGCGGTCACTCAGCCTGCCGAGGAAGGTCACGAGGACCATGAGGACGAGCAACACCACGATCTGCAGCACGTTCGCCACGGTGCTGCTGGTCCCACGTTCGCCGTGCCTCGGCAGCGTCGTGGTGAGGTAGGTCGGCATGTAGCTGGTCAGCATGTAGTTGGTGACGTTCCACGCGATCACCAGCCCGCCGACCAGCAACAGAGCCCGCCAGTGCCTGGTGAAGATCAGCCGGAACTCGTCCCTGATCGCGGTTCCTCCGTGCTGCGGCGACTTGGCAACCAGCTGCTCGAACGCAGGTGTCTCCTCCAGCCGCAGCCGCAGATACAGGCCGGTCAGCCCGATCGGCAGGGCGATCAGGAACGGGATCCGCCAACCCCACGACAGCATCCGCTGGTCACCCAGAACGGCGGTGAGCAGCGTGACCAGCGAGGCGCCGAACGTGTAGCCGGTCAGCGTGCCGAACTCCAGCCAGCTGCCGAGGAAGCCACGCCGATTGTCCGGGGCGTACTCGGCGATGAACGTCATCGCACCGGCGTACTCCCCGCCGGTGGAGAACCCCTGCACCAGCCGGCCGAACAGCACCAGCACCGGGGCGGCCGCACCGATCGCCGCGTAGCTCGGAATCACCCCGAGCAGCGTGGTGCCACACGCCATGAGGATCACGGTGGTCGCCAGTACCTTCGTCCGGCCGATCCGGTCGCCCAGCGGGCCGAAGAACAGGCCGCCGAAGGGACGGATGAGGAAAGACGCGGCGAATGTGGCCAACGTGGCGACAGTGGCCAGGCCGGGCGACAGGTTGGCGAAGAAGACCTTCGAGATGATTGCGGTGAGGTACGAGTAGACACCGAAGTCGTACCACTCGGTCAGGTTGCCGATCGCCGCGGCCATCACCGCCCGCCGCGCCACCCGCTCGTCGGTGACCGTCACATCTGCGAGCGTGAGGTTCCGGCCGCCTTCGGCTGCCGCCACCTGGGTCTCCTCCTGGCCGGCGCGGGCCGGGTGTGAGGTGCGCCGCCCTCCCATCCTCCACCTTCGGAAGTCGGGTGGGTGGACCCCCTCCCGCGCAGGCAGGTGGGCAGGCCCTCGGTGGTCAGCGGCCGCAGCCGCCCTCCTTGTCCGGGCGTACGCTCGGCCGGGCGAGTTCGGCGGTTCCCTTGTAGGCGTAGGGGTCCTCACCGGCGACGAGCTCGACGTCGCGGTAGTCGTACTTCGCCACGTGGGTGTCGTCGGGGATGCGGCCCCACGGGAGCAGCGACTCCGCGCTCATGAAGTGGTTGGTCAGCGCCCGGCGGAAGCCGTGTTTGCCGGTGTTGGGCAGCGACCGGTGCAGGAGGTAGCCGTTGAAGATGATCGCCGCGCCCGCGGGAATCTCCACCGGAACCGCGTCCTCGTCCGTGTACGGGAAGTCGTACAGCTCGACGGTGCAGTCGAAGCGCTCGTCGTCCTGCTCGCGATCGGGGTAGATGACCCCCCGCTTGTGCGAACCGGGCAGCACCCACAGGCAGCCGTTCTCGATGGTGGCGTCGTCGAGCGCGATCCAGGCCGCGGTGAGGGAGCGGTCCCGGGTGGGGATGAAGAACTCGTCCTGGTGCCAGGCCTGCCCGGGCTTGCCCTCCGACTTCATGAACAGCATCGACTGCATGGCCTTGACGTTCGGGCCGATCACCCGGGTGAGGACGTCCACGATCTTCGGGTGGTGGTAGGTGCGGGCGATCACCTCCGACAGCTTGTTCGGGAAGTGGATGCACAGGTAGCGCCGCATCACCTCCTCGTCGGACTCCTCCGCGGTGGCGCGGGTGACCCGCTCGATGTCACCGAGCTCGCCCCGGCACAGCCGGGCCGCCTCGGCGTTGATCTCGGCGACCTCCGCGGGCGACAGCGCGTTCTTCAGCACCCCGAACCCGTCCTCGCGGATCTGCGCGATCAGCGCGTCCGAGACCGACTCGTGCAGCACCGGACCGGGACGTGCCGGCACCTGCTCAGTGACCGTGGACATGGTGGTTCCCTCCGCCGCGACAGGCATCTTCGACGACCTGGATCGCACCAGGCCAACCCCAGCATCGCCTCGGCGGGCGCATCGACGCCATGCCCGGGACGCACGTTCACCTGTCTGTTCCTGACATCGCCGGGCCGGGACACATGCCCTATGGTCGGGAGGAGCCGTCACCCCAGGGAGGACACATGCGGGCCGACCAGGTCACCGGGCCACACGCCCACCACGGAGAAGGTCCGGTCTGGGACGCCGGTTGGGGCGGGTTGCGGTTCGTGGACATGCTCGCCGGCGACATCCTCACCGCGGACCTGTCCACCGGCGGCGTCGAGCGACTGCACGTGGGTGAGGTGGCGGCGGCGTTCCGGCCGCGCACGTCCGGCGGAATGGTGGTGGCGATCGAACGCGGCTTCGCGCTGGTGGGCGCCGACGGTTCGGTCGACCGGCTGCCGGAGCTGTGGACCGACCACGGCGTACGCATGAACGAGGGCGGCTGCGACCCGCAGGGGCGGTTCTACTGCGGCTCGATGGCCTACTCCTCCACCAAGGGCGCGGGCACGGTCTACCGCCTCGACCAAGACCGGACGGTCTCCGTCGTCCTCGCCGACGTCACCATCTCCAACGGCCTGGCCTGGTCCCCCGACCACACGCTGGCCTACTACATCGACACCCCGACCGGCCGGGTGGACGCGTTCGACCATTACCCGGAGACCGGGCTGGTCGTGGACAGCCGCCGGCCGGTGGTGGAGATCCCCGGGGAGTGGGGCGGTCCGGACGGGATGACGGTGGACGCGGAGGGCTACCTCTGGGTCGCCATGTGGGGCGGCTCGGCGGTGCGCCGGTTCGCGCCGGACGGGACGCTGGACGGCGTGGTCGAGGTGCCCGGGGCCGAGCAGGTCACCGCGTGCACGTTCGGCGGTGCCGACCTCGACGAGCTGTTCGTCACCACCTCCCGGCAGGGCCTGACCGACGGCGAGCAGCCCGACGCCGGCGCGGTGTTCTCCGTACGCCCCGGGGTACGCGGACTGCCCGCACTCCCCTACGCCGGATAGGACCACCCACGCCGGTTGGGTCGGGCCGGGTTGGGCCGTCTAAGGTACGTACGCCCAGCGACGCGGTGGTCACACCGACGACCCGCCACAGCCGACGAAGGAGCGTACGCCGATGACACTGGTGGCGGTTCTGGACGACTACCAGGCGGTCGCGGAGCGGATGGCGGACTGGCGCAACCTGCCCGACCGCACCAGCGTGGCGTTCTTCCACGACCACCTGCCCGACGAGGACACGGTCGTCGAGCGCCTGGCCCACTACGAGGTCATCGTGGCCATGCGCGAGCGCACGGCGTTCACGCGTTCGGTGCTGGAACGCCTGCCCCGCCTGCGTCTTCTGGTCACCACCGGCATGCGCAACGCGGCGATCGACCTGGAGGCGGCGCACGAGAACGGCGTCCTGGTGTGCGGCACGCCCGGCAGCGGCGGCGCCACCACCGAGCTCGCCTGGGCACTGATCCTCGGTCTGGTACGTCACGTGCCGGAGGAGGACGCATCCGTGCGCGCGGGCGGCTGGCAGCGCACCGTCGGCACCGACCTGGCCGGCTCGACGCTCGGCCTGCTCGGCCTCGGCAGGCTGGGTAAGGCGATGGTGCCGGTGGCGCATGCGTTCGGCATGCAGGTGCTGGCGTGGAGTGCCAACCTCACCGCCGAAGCCGCGAGCGACGCCGGTGCCGAACGCGTGGACAAGGACGAGTTGTTCGCCCGGTCCGACGTAGTCAGCGTGCACCTGAAGCTCAGCGACCGCACCCGCGGCCTGGTGGGGGCGGCCGAGCTCGCGTCGATGAAGCCGACCGCCTGGCTGGTCAACACCTCCCGCGGTCCCATCGTCGACGAGCAGGCGCTGGTCGCGGCGCTGGAGGAGGGCCGGATCGCCGGCGCCGGCCTCGACGTCTACGACCAGGAGCCGCTGCCGGCCGGCCACCCGCTGCTGACGGCGCCGCGCACGATCCTGACTCCGCACATCGGGTTCGTGACCCGGCGGACGTACGAGGAGTGGTACGCCGCGGCGGTGGGCGCGATCGCGGCGTACCTCGACGGCCATCCCGTTCAGGTTCTGACGCCGGCCTCCTGACGCCGCTGCTGCTGACGCCGACCCCTGCCGACCGGCGTTCTGGCCTTCCCTCCCCCGCTCGACACCCGGAGTTTTCTTCCGCTTCAGGCCGAAGTATGGAAAGTCGCCTCCAGGCCGAGTTCACTGCGAGGTGCCGTCCGGCATCCCTGGGGAGGAACCCGTGGCACCCGATCGTGTGGCTTCTTCGACGTCGGCCAAGACCCGTGCGCGCCTGCGTACCTTCGCCTCGCTCCTGGCCGGCTGCACGGTCCTGGTCGGGCTGGCGGCCGGAGGGACCGCCACCGGATCCCCGCCCGCCTTGGCATCCAACGGACCGGCGCAGGGCGTACGACCGGATCCGCGGTACGACCTGCACGCGGCCACCTCCGATGCCGCCGCCCATCCGGGCAGCGCCGCCGACCGGCGGGCCGCACAGGCACCGCGGGCGGCCGAGGTCGCTCCCCGGTTGGAGACGGCCAGCACCTCCCGGCCGGTCGCGCCGGGCGTGACGTTGCGGTCGTTCGACCGGTACGGGCCAGACTCCTACACCGGCACACCGAACTGGCTGCAGTCGGACTCACTCACCGTCGACCTCACCAAGGGAACCTCGGTCGGCTACCTCTTTCCCGGCCGGGTCGCCGCGGGCGCACCGATCTCGGAACAGGCCCGCGACGCCAGGGCGGTCGCCGCGGTGAACGGCGACTTCTTCGACATCAACAACTCCAACGCGCCGCTGGGCGTCGGCATCAAGGACGGCACCCTGCTGCAGTCGCCGGACACCAGCCCCACGTGGCAGAAGTCCGCGGCCATCGTCACGCCGGACGGGCTGGGCAGCATCGGTTCGGTGTTCTTCACCGGCACCATCACGCTGCCGGGTGAGAAGACGGCACCACTGTCGGGGGTGAACAAGCCGACGCTGCCCGCCGACGGTATCGAGGCGTTCACCCCGCTGTGGGGCAGCTACTGCCGCTGCCGGGCCACCACGGGTGCGACGAAGGTGGCCGAGGTGGAGGTGGTGGCCGGCAAGGTCACCGCGGTCCGCGCCAGTGCGGGCTCGGGCGAGGTCCCCGCCGACGGCTTCGTGCTGGTCGGCCGCGACGCCGGAGCGGACACACTGGCGGCCCTCACCGTCGGCGCCCCGGTGAGCATCGACTACCGCGCCAGAACCGCCGACGACAAGGCGATCCGGACCGCGCTGAACGGCCGTCAACTCCTGGTTGTCAACGGCGTCGCGCAGAAGGCCGGCGCGGGGAACAACGTTCCGCCCGCGCCGCGGACCGCGGTCGGCTTCACCCGCGACGGCACGAAGATGTTCCTGCTCACCGCGGACGGCCGCCAGCCGGCGTTCTCCGACGGGCTCGGCCTGGACGAGCTCGCCGACATGATGGTCGAGCTCGGTGCCTACAACGCGGTCAACCTCGACGGCGGCGGGTCGACCACGATGGTGGCCCGCAAACCCGGAGAGCAGACTGTGCGGGTGGAGAACCACCCCTCCGACGGCAGCGAACGCCACGACCCCAACGGCCTCGGCCTGTTCGCTCCCAAGGGGTCGGGCCACCTGCGCGGACTGTGGGTCGAGCCTGCCCTGGAACCGGAGCGGGCGCCCGGCTCGTCCGCGGTCGCACCCGCGCGCCCGGACCGGGTGTTTCCGGGACTGACCCGGCGGCTCACCGCCACGGGGTACGACGAGACCTACGGCCCGGCGGCGAGCACCCCGCGCTGGCGTACCAGCGAAGGCTCCGCCGCCGGCACCGTCGACCGCGAAGGCGTCTTCCACGCCCGCGACACCGGCACCGCGACGGTCAGCGCGTACGACAGGGACGTCACCGGGTCCACCACCCTGCAGGTGCTCCGGCCGCTCACCCGGCTCGGACCCACCGTCGACCAGCTGGCCTTGCCCGGCGCCGGCGACCACGCCAGGCTCGGCGTCCTCGGCTACGACCGGGAGGGTTACTCCGCGCCGGTCGAACCCGCCGACCTCACCCTCGACTACGACCACGACCTGCTCGACATCACCGCCGACGACACCGGCCAGTACGTCGTGACCGCCAGGCAGGCAACGGGTTCGGCACTGGTCACGGTGGCGGCGACCGTCGCCGGTAAGAAGGTCACCACGCTTCTCCCGGTCACCGTCGGCCTGGAGGAGAAGGTCGTCGCCGACTTCGAGGACGCGTCGGCGTGGACCTTCTTCGGAGAACGCGCCACCGGGTCGGTGTCCTCCGCCGAGGGCAAGGTGGGCAGGGGACTTCGGCTGGACTACGACTTCGCTACCTCGACCGCGACCCGCACCGGCGGCGCGGTGCCCACCGGCACGGTGGAAATTCCCGGACAGCCGCGGGCGTTGCGGCTGTGGGTCAACTCGACCGGCAAGGGCGAGTGGGCGAGCCTGCAGGTGTACGACGGCGCCGGGACGCTGCTGCCCGCGATGCGCGCCGGCTACCTCACCGGGTCCGGCTGGCAGCAGCTGGAGTTCCCGGTGCCGGCGGGTACGCAGTATCCGCTGCGGCTTCGCCGTTACTACTCCGCCGAAACCCGGCCGGACGCGCAGTACCAGGGCAGCATCGTGATCGACCAGCTCACCGCGCTGGTGCCGCCGTCGATCGACGTACCCGCGCAACCGGTCCGCAAGGACCCGTTGATCGCGCAGAACGCCGACGTCAGCGGGCAGCCCTGGCGGTTCGCGGTGATGTCGGACGCGCAGTTCGTCGCCCGCGATCCCGGCAGCGACCTGGTGAAGAACGCCCGGCGCACGCTGCGGGAGATCCGGGCCGCCCGGCCGGACTTCCTGATCATCGACGGCGATCTGGTGGATGAGGGATCGCCGGAGGATCTGGCGTTCGCCACGAAGGTTCTGGACGAGGAGCTCGGCAGCACGGTGCCCTTCTACTACGTGCCCGGCAACCACGAGGTGATGGGCGGCGACATCGCCAACTTCGAGGCGGAGTTCGGCGCGACCAGCCGGGTGTTCGACCACCACGGCACCCGCTTCCTCACCTTCGACACCTCCCGGCTGTCGATCCGCGGCAGCGACTGGACGCAACTGCGCACGCTGCGCCGCCAGCTCGACGCGGCCGCCGATGATCCGGGCGTCGGATCGGTGGTGCTGGTGCAGCACGTCCCGCCGCGCGACCCGACGCCGAGCAAGGCCAGCGAGCTCGCCGACCGCAAGGAGGCCGCCACCATCGAGGGTTGGCTGTCGGACTTCCAGCGCACCACCGGCAAGGGTACGGCGTTCATCGGCGGACACGTGGGCACCTTCCACGCCGACCGGGTGGACGGTGTGCCGTACTTCCTCAACGGCAACTCCGCCAAGACCCCATCCACCAGACCCGAGGACGGCGGCTTCACCGGCTGGTCGCTGTGGGGCGTGGACCCGGTGACGCCGGGCGAGGCGGCCGCCGCACGTCGCGACCCGGTACGCGACGCTCCGGACTGGGTGAGCACGCAGGTACGCCCGCACGTCGACACGCTCACCGTGACCGCCCCGGACCGGCTGACCGTGGGCTCGTCGGCTGCCGTCAAGGCTGACTTGACACAGCACGGGAAGGCGATGCCCGTGGCGTACCCGATGAGTTCGCGCTGGACCGGCTCGGGCAACCTCTGGATCGGTGACCCCGCCGACCGGCAGCCCGGCCACGTCGCGGTGCTCGACCCGCGGACCGGCACACTCACCGCGTACCGGCCGGGCAAGGTCACCTTGCGCCTCACCGTCGGCGACACCACGGCAGAGGCTACCGTCACCGTCGAGCCTCGCCCGGCCGGTCGAACTGCCGGCTGAACGGTGCGCGGTAGGCCCACCCCCGCGGGCGACGGGGTGCTCGCGCCCGGGGTGACCCGACGGCTGAACCGCCGGCTGTACATCGGCGAAACCACCGTGAAGACGCACGTCTCGCGCGTACTGGCCAAACTGGACCTGCGGTCGCGCGTGCAGGCGGCGATCCTCGCGCGCGAGTCCGATCCGGGCGGGCCGTCCTGAACGTTCAGCCAGGCGTGCCGAGCACCGACCGAATCTCCTTCGCAGCTGGCCGATCTGGCCGAGGCGTACGACGGGGCATTGACCGCGCACGGTGTGACCACCTAGCTTCCGCCGGAAAGGAAGGTGAGCCGATGTCTGCACTGGTTGCGCGGCGCCTGGGTGCCGTCGTCCTCGGCGCGTTGCTGCTGACCGCGTCGCTGAGCCCCGCCCGCGCCGCGGTGAGCGGCGGCAGCGGCACTGCTCCGGCGGCGGACGCCGCCGTCGGCCCGGGCGTCGCGGCGCCGTCCGCGGTGGGCAGCTGGCTCACCGACCCTGGGCGCAAGGTGTACTTGACACGACAGTCCGACCTGCACTGGAAGCGCGGCACGCCTCCCGCGGGCACGGCCGTCACCGTGGACGAGTCCCGGAAGTACCAGTCGATGGAGGGCTTCGGTGCGTCGTTCACCGACTCCTCCGCCTGGCTGGTGGGCACCAGGCTCGACCGTGGCCGCCGCGCGGCGGCGATGCGCGCGTTGTTCGACCCGCGTGCCGGCATCGGGCTGAGTTTCGTCCGCCAGCCCATGGGGGCCAGCGACTTCGCCGTGAACGGCAACTACTCCTACGACGACATGCCAGCCGGGCAGACCGATCCCACGCTCGCCCACTTCTCGATCGACCACGACCGGGCGTACGTCATCCCGGTCCTGCGCGACGCGTTGCGGCTCAACCCCGAGCTCACGGTGATGGCCTCGCCGTGGAGCCCGCCCGGCTGGATGAAGACCAGCGACTCGATGGTCGGCGGCACACTGCGGCCGGAGGCCTACCAGCCGTTCGCCGACTACTTCGCGAAGTTCGTTCGGGCGTACGCGGACGCGGGGGTGCCGATCACCTACGTCACGCCGAACAACGAACCGCTCTACGTACCCGAGGGGTATCCCGGTCTCGACCTCGGCCCGGACAAGGAGTCCGCGTTCATCCGTGAACACCTTGGTCCCACCCTGCGCAAGGCCGGCTTGCCGACGAGGATTCTCGGCTACGACCACAACTGGGACGTGGTGAGTTACCCCGAGAGCCTGTACGCCGACCCGGCCACCTCCCGCTATGTCGCGGGAACGGCCTGGCACTGCTACGCGGGCGACGTCCGCGCACAGTCGCTGTCCCACAACAACTATCCGGGCAAGCCCGCCTTCCACACCGAGTGCTCCGGCGGAACGTGGGAGGGCGACGACGCCGCGGGCTTCGCCGGTGCGATGAACCTGGTGGTCAACGCCCCGCGCGAGTGGGCGAAGTCGGTCGTGCGGTGGAACATGGCGCTGGACGCCGACAACGGCCCGACCAACGGTGGGTGCATCACCTGCCGCGGGGTTCTCAAGGTCGCCAAGGACACGAACGGGCGGTGGAACTGGTCGAGGACGGTCGACTACTACGCACTCGGGCACGCCGGCAAGTTCGTCCGGCCCGGCGCGCGTCGAATCGCGTCCAGCGGGCCGGCCGCGGGGACCGACGGCGCCGTGCAGAACGTCGCGTTCGTCAACCCGGACGGCTCCAAGGCGCTGATCGCGTTCAACCCGGGCACGTCCGCGGCGACGTTCCACGTGCGCTGGGGACACCGCTGGTTCGACGCCACGCTGCCCGCGGGTTCTGCGGCCACCTACACCTGGCGCGGAACCCAGGACGCCACCGCCGGCGACGCCGCGCTGGGCACCACCGACGTGCACTTCGAGCGGCCGGGCAAGGCTGCGTTGACAGTCTCGTGGGACGCCGACCTGCTGAGCCGGCTCAACCAGGTGAGGGAGGACGGCTCCTGGGTCGGTTACTCCCTGCCCACCGGCGCGTCGCTGCGGGCGCCGGCAACGTCCACTCCCCTGCCACGGACGAACTGGACGGCGACCGCGAGCGCGAGCAGCCCGGACGACCCGCCGTCGCAGGCGATCGACGGTGACCCGGCCACCAGGTGGAGCACCGGGCACGGGATGACGCCGGGCGACTGGTTCCAGGTCGACCTCGGCGCGTCCACGACGTTCGACCAACTCCGCCTGGACACCTCCGCCAGCCCCGGCGACTTCGCCCGCGGCTACGAGGTCTACGTGTCCGAGGACGGGAAGTCCTGGGGCCGGCCGGTGGCACGCGGCGGCGGTGCCACCCAACTGCGGGTGCTGTTCCCGCCGGTGACCGGGAGGTACGTCCGCATCGTCAACACCGGAAGCTCCGGCAGCTGGTGGTCGATCCACGAGGTGGACGTGCTTGCCCCAACCGGCTCCGGATCGGGGCCGGGATCAGGCGGCGAGCAGCCACCGGCGGCGAACGCGGACCTGCTGCGGCGTACGGCGACCACACCCGACGGTACCGCGCTCGAGGTCTACTACAACGCCGGCGACCAGGCGGCGACGTTCGACGTCACCTGGGCGGACACGATCTACCGCTACAGCCTGCCGGCCGGCGCGTCCGCGACCTTCACCCGCGCGCACTGAGCTCGAGCGGGGAAGATCAGGACGGGCCGCAGTGCCCGGCCGTGGCGATCAGCTTGACCAGGTGGTCGACGGCGTCGGGGAGTACGACCGAGGTGACCACGCGGGTGCGGCTCTGCGGGTCGTCGGTCGCGGTGCTCACTCCGGCCCGCTCACCCTCGGGCTCCACCGAGATCGTGACCGGGCGGGAGCCGAGCAGGTCGGTCCGCAGCATGGCCAGCACGGCAAGCGGGTCGTGCGGGACGTTGGACTCCTCGCCGGTGAAGTTCCACCACTGCCGGACCTCCGCCTCCAACTGGCGGCCGAGCGCGCCGGCGGTGGCGATCTCGCCGAGGTGGTCCGGGCCGATCCGGGCCTGGGTGGTGATCTCCAGCCCGACCACGGTGACCGGGATGCCGGAGGCGAACACCTCGGCGGCGGCCACGGCGTCGCTGCGGAAGTTGTGCTCGGGCTCGGGCCGGTCGAACCTCCCACCCATGACGTGGAGCCGGCGTACGTTGCGGGCGAAGCTCTGGTCCGCCCGGATCGCCTCGGCGATGTTGGTCAGCGGGCCGATCGCCACCACGTCGATCTCGCCGGGCCGCTCGGCCACGGTCCGGGTCAGGAACTCCACCGCGCTGACGTCCTCGAGGTAGGCCTCCGCGCCGAGGTCGTCGTAGAGCCGGCCCTCGAAACCCGCCCACCAGGCGTCGGCGCCGGTGAGCGGACGCTCGGCGCCGGCGACCACGGCCAGACCGTCGTGGCCGGCGAGGCGGGCCAGCCGCCGGGTGACCAGGGCGCGGAGCCGGACGTCGCCGTAGACCGTGGTGACGCCGAGCAGCTCGATCTCGGACGCACCGAAGATCATCGCCAGGGCGAGCGCGTCGTCGACGTCCGAGCCGATGTCGGTGTCGAGGATCACCTGGTGGGTGGCGGCCACGACGGTCTCCGTTCTCGGGGAATCCCGGGGAAGTTGCCCGGCCGGACGCCGATACAGGGCGCTGACCTGGGGATCTGTCGGTTCGCAGGGACGAATCAGGGGATGAAGACTATCCCCTGCCGGTCGCCAGGGCACCGGGCAGAGTCGTGTCGTCCGGGCCGTACCTCCCCGCGCACAGGCCCCAGCTGTCGTCGGCGGGCACCTCCCCGGCGTAGGTCTCGGAGTCCTGCACCGGGAGGTAGCCGATCGCGTTGTGGGTGAGCCAGCGGGTCCGGGTGTTGGCCGAGATGCCGGGACAGACGGCGTACGACACGTCCGCCGCCAGCGCGCGGGCGACGAGTTGGCGCAGGTCGTCCGGGCCCAGCCACCCGTCCAGGGCACTGGAGGCGAGCGGGCGCTCGGTGGTCGCCCCGAGCCGCAGCGCGACGACGGACGCACCGGTGCGGTAGGCGTGTGCACGGCCCAGCGCCTCGCCGAACGCCTTCGTCGCGCCGTACGCGCAGCAGGGCGCGGCCGGCCAGGACGGGTCGATCAGCGGGGCGCCCGGCCGGGCGTACTGCCCCATCGCGTGGGCCGAGCTCGCCAGCACGATCCGGGGTACGCCGGTGGCGAGGAGTGCCGCCACCACGTCCACGTTGGGGACCCGCAGGTCGTCCCAGGACGCGGCGGGGTCGGCGTTCGCGGCCAGGTGGACCACCGCGTCCACGCCGTCGGTCACCCGGGCGAGGAACGCCGGGTCGGCCAGGTCACCCACGACGTCCACCGGATCGGTCCCTCGGCCCTCCACCCGGTCGGTACGCACCAGGTCCCAGCCGTCGAGGTCGGGGTGGGTGCCGAACCCGGGTGCCAGCATCGCGGCCACGCCGCCCGCCGCGCCGGTGAGCAGCAAGCGCCTGGTCATCGGGGCTCCATTCGCTCGCGGGTCCCTGCGTTCGGGCTCATTCGGGGTTCAGCTGTCCTGGGCGCGGTAGCGCCAGAAGATCGGGAACGCCACCACCGCGGCGAGCATCGCGACCACCACCAGGACGCCGCCGCCGCTCACCGCCACGGTGGTGCCGACCGCCGCGCCGGCCGTGCCGTGCAGCAGGTCGGCCAGCCGCGGCCCTCCTGCGACCACGACGGTGAAGACGCCCTGCATCCGTCCGCGCATCTCGTCGGTGGCCGCCGACTGCATGATCGTTCCCCGGAACACCATGCTCACCAGGTCGGCCATGCCGGCCACGGCGAGGAAGAACGCCGCCAGCCACAGCCACGGCGACAGGCCGAAGCCGACGATCGCCAGCCCCCACGCGCACACCGCCCCGATCACCGCGACGCCGTGCCGGCGGATCCGGGAGAACGCGCCGGAGAACAGGCCGCCGAGCACCGCACCGACCGGGATCGCGGCGAACAGGATGCCGAGGGCGAAGCCGCCGCCGGGCGGGTCTCCGAACGTCTGCTGCGCCATCTGAGGGAACAGCGCCCGGGGCATGCCGAACACCATCGCGATCACGTCGGCCAGGAAGGAGACCAGCAGCACCTTGCGGGTGGCGAGGTAGCCGAAACCCTCGATCACGTGCCGCAGCCCGGCCCGCCGCGGAGCACCGGCCAGCGGCGGCAGCGCCGGCAGCCGCCACACCGCCCAGATCGTCACCGTGAGCGCGACCGAGTCGATGAGGTACAGCGTGGACAGGCCGAGGACCGGGATCAGTACGCCCGCCAGCAGCGGCCCGATGATCGAGCCGATCTGGAAGACGGTGGAGCCGAGCGCGTTCGCCGCGGGCAGCAGGTGGGCGGGGACCAGGCGTGGGATGGAGGCACTGCGGGCCGGCTGGTTGACTCCGGCACACGCCTGCTGCAGGCCGAGCAGCCCGAACAGGACCCACACCGAGTGCGCACCCGCGAACGCCTGCGCCCAGAACAGCAGCGAGGTGACGGCGATGCCGGTGTTGGTGACCAGCAGCAGCTTGCGCCGGTCCACGGCGTCCGCGATCGCGCCGCCCCACAGGGCGAACACGACCAGCGGGACCAGCGCCACCAGACCGGCCAGCCCGACGTAGGCCGAGGAGCCGGTGATGTCGTAGATCTGCTTGGGCACCGCGACCGCGGTGAGCTGACTGCCGACCGAGGTGACAGCGGTCGACGTCCACAGCCTGCGGTACGCCGGGATGGACAGCGGCCGGGTGTCCACGACGATCCGCCGAAGGTCCCACCGGGAACGGCGCCGGCCCGGGCCGGTGACCCGGCCGTCGTGGGTGGCGCTGTCGTCTCGGAGGTCCTCGGCCCCGAGCGTCTCCTGGGCAGGCGGTGACGGCTGCCGGGAGTCGAGCGGTTCGCCGGAGGAGTCCGCTGAGTCTGCTGCGTCGGGGTGGAGGTTGCTGCCGGAACTGCTGGTGCTGCTGGTGCCGGGCTCGCCTCGGCCGGCGGGATGTGACACCTGCGATTCCTCTCGATGTCAAGACTTTAGCCGCAGACACCTTAGCTCAGGGAGATCGGCGAACGAGCCGCGTTCTCGGCGTACGGCATCCCGGGCCGACTCCGGCCTCTCTGTTACCCCGCCGCCCACCGTCGTGACAGCTCGGCCACCAGGTCGTCCAGGGACAGGCCGGTCACGTCCAGCTCCGCGTCCACGGCCGGCTCGGCCGCGGCGTCCTCGGCGTGCAGCGCGGCGAACTCCTGCGCGGTGAGATACACCGGCCGGGTCGCGGCCCGTCGCCGCGCCTCCGCGACGTCCACCCCCAGCCGGACCACCAGGCAGCGGGGAAGCTCGGCCCGGTAGATCGTGAGCGTGCGTGGCGTCACCACGTCCGTCAGCACGGTGGCGAACCCCTCGGCGGTGAACCGCCGGGCCAGCTGACAGGCGTTGCGTACGCCGAGCTCCTGCTGGCGGACCCCCTCGTCGCCGTCCCACGGAGCGGCGCCGCCGGCCACGACCAACTGGCGTACGTCGTCCACGTCGACGTACGCACCTCGCGGCCGCGCCTCCGCGAGCCGCCGCCCGGCAGTCGTCTTGCCCACGGCCGGCGGACCGGTGAGCACCAGCGGAGGGCGCATGCGACCAGACCCTAGGTCAGCCGGTCGCCCTGCGCGGCCTCGGCTGGTCGGCCGGGTCCGGCCGGATGCTGGACCAGCGACCGGACCCGCACCTAGCGTGACCGCGATCAACCAAGATCATCCGCGCGGTGCACCCGCGGGTCCCAGGGAAGGGGACGGCCGATGCGAGGTCCGGAGGTCGGTCGAAGGACACGGCTCACCGCGGTCGCCGCCGGGTTCGCGCTGGCGGTGGCGGCGTTCGCGGGCTCGGCGTTCGGCGGTTCGGCACTGGCCGCGCCGAGCGCCACCACCACCACGACCACCGGCGCCGCGCCGGCCGGCGTGGTCCGCGACCCGCACGGGGACCGCGAACCCTCGCGGACCGAGGTCCGGACGGTCGACGGCACCAACGTGGTCTTCTCCTACGGCGAGGTGATGCCGTCCTTCGACGGCTACGCGCACCACGAACCCACCCGGCGTTACCTCTCCCTGGACCGGACCTGGCGGTTCCGCTACGACCCCGACGATCAGGGCCTGTCGGCCGGATGGCAGAAGCCCGGTGCCGACGACTCGGCCTGGGACTCGATCGCGGTGCCGGCGTCGTGGGACCTCAAGGACAACGACGGCTGGGCCGGCTACGACGGCGCCGACTTCGGCAAGGGCGGGGCGCTGAAGGACGGGTACGCGTGGTACCGCACGGAGGTCGCGGTGCCGGCGTCGTGGCGCGGAACGCACGTCCGGCTGGCGTTCCTCGCCGCCTCCTACAGCGCCGACGTCTGGGTGAACGGCACGTTCGTCGGCAAGCACGAGGGCGGCCACACCGCGTTCGCGCTCCCGGTCGGCGACGCGCTGCGACCCGGGCAGCCGGCCACTGTCGCCGTACGCGTCTACCGCCGCGCGAGCTACACCAGCTACGACGGCACCGGCGAGCAGGTCAGGGACGACAAGGCGCTGCCGCCCGGCGTCGTCGACTACTGGCCCTACGCCGGCCTCACCCGCTCGGTGTGGCTGGAGTCGGTGCCCGCGGTGAACGTCGCCAAGGTGCTGCTGGACGCGAAGGCGGGCACCCTCGACGCGCGGGTGGTGGTGCAGAACTCAGGCGACACCGACTTCCACGGGTACGTCCGCATCGACCCCGGGCGCGGCTCGACCGGACGGCCCACCCGGGTGCGCGTCGACGTGCCGGCGGGCAGGGTCGCGGTGCCGACGGCACGGATCGCGGTCACCGGCGCACCGCACTGGAGCGTCGAGCACCCGAACGTCCTCACCGCCCGCGCGTCGGTCAGCGCCACCGCGAACGGCCGGCCGGTGGACACCCTCGCCGCCACCTACGGCGTACGCGAGATCAGGGTCGACGGCACGCAACTGAAGCTTGACGGCAAGCCGCTGTTCCTCAAGGGCGTCAACTGGCACGAGGAGACCGACCGGTCCGGCCGGTCGATGACGCGTGCGGAGTACGACCACGAGCTCGGCCAGGTCAAGGCGGCCGACGCGAACTTCCTGCGCAACTGCGTCTACAACCGTCACCCGTACGTCTACGACTGGGCCGACCGGCACGGCCTGATGCTGATGGACGAGTGGGACACCATGTGGGTGGGCACCGACCAGCAGAGGCTGCAGACCGAGAGCTACGGCCTGTCCCGGGCGCTCGCCTTGGCCACCGCGTGGAACAACCACAACCACCCGTCGGTGATCCTGTGGGGGCTGCAGAACGAGTCCACGGTCGACGCCAACGGCGCGCCGGTCTACCGCGCCTGGCTGGCCGACATGAAGGCGGCGGTGAAGTCCGTCGACCTGTCCAAGCGGCCGGTCACGTGGGCGTCGAACACCTCCTGGGACCCGGCGTTCGACCTTGCCGACGTGGTGGGCTTCAACGAGTACTTCGGCTACTTCTACGGCAAGAACGAAGACCTCGGGACCACGCTGGACGCCGTGCACCGCAACCACCCGGACAAGCCGATCCTGATCACCGAGAACGGCACCTGGTCCTTCCTCGGCAAGCACGGTTCGCCGACCGAGGCGGGGACCGAGGAGTGGCAGGCCGCCAACTTCGTCTCCCACTGGGACCAGGTGACCGCGACCAGCCGGCCGTGGATGGCCGGCTACACGTTCTGGGTGCTCAAGGACTACAAGGAGCGCGCCGGCTACAACCAGAACTACAACGGCCTGTCCACCATGGGGATGCTCGGCTGGGACGGTACGACCCGGCGGCTGGTGTTCGACGCGTTCACCGAAGCCCGGTCGCCGCGCTGACCGGACCCGTAGGGTTGGCCCATGATCGTGGTACACGCGACATTGCGCTCCCGACCCGACCGCCGGGTGGACACCGTGGCCGCGCTGATCGCCATGCAGCACGCGGTCCGCACCAACGACGACGGCTGCCTGCACTACGCGTTCGTCGCCGACCTCGAGGACGACTGCCTGTTCACCTGCGTGGAGGAGTGGACGGATCTGGACGCCCTGCACGAGCACCTGGCCAGCCCGCACATGGCCGCACTGGACTCGGTGCTCGCCGACTCCGCAGAGGGCCCCGCCGACATCCGGGTGTTCGAGGCGGTGCCGGCGCAGATCACCCCGATCTGAGCGGCGACACGTCGTCGGTGGGCCCGTTCGGAGTGGGTACGCCGCCCGCCGGGCCGTTGCCCGCCGCCGGGCCGTTGCCGGTCCGTACGACATGTTCGCGTTCCACCTGGTGCAGCAGATCGCGGGTCAGTGTCTGCCCGAGCGCGCGGTAGGCCTCGAAGTCGAACTCGCCGTACAGCTGGTCGCCGGTGGTGTGCCGCGGGAAGTCCGGGTGTTCCAGCGCGTACGTCTCCAGGTCCCAGCACAGGTCCCCTGCCAACACGGCCTTGACGAGCAGGATGTCGGCCGAGCCGCCCTCGGGATAGGTGGCCCGGCCGCGTGCCCAGCCGCGGCCGATCCGCTCGCCGCCGTGGCGCTGGAGGGTGCGCAGGTCGAGACTGACGTCGACGCCGAGATCCATCCGGGCCGACGCGATGGCCGAACCCACCGCCGCGAAGGAGTCCTCCAGGTCGTTCGAGGCGTCGATCACGATGACCCGCGCCGGGCGGCGGCGCAGTGCCTCCACCAGGCCGAGGTTGTCGTAGTGGCCGCCGTCGGTGACGTAGAGCCTGCGGTCGTACATCGACGCCCGGCCGAACGCCTCCCGGAACAGCTGGTGCGCACCGGGCTTGTCCGCGATCGACGCGGCGTAGGCGGTGGCCGACGCGAGGCGGGTGAGCGGCCCGGTGCGGCCCTCGCCTCGCCGGCGTTCGGCCAGCTCGCCGCAGCGGCGGGCCAGCGCGGCCGCCGGTGAGGTCGTACCCCAGTAGGGGTTGGGCAGCCACACGCCGAGCCGGGCGTTGACCACGGCGAACAGCAGCCGCATCGGCCGGGTGCCGGCATTGTTGCGTCCGGTGAGCGGGGCGAACGCCGCACCGCTGATCGCGACCGCTCCGGGCAGGGTCACGTCGCGATGGTGGTAGTCGGCACGGACCTCGTACTCCGCGGTGGGTTCCAGCCCCTCCGCGGGCAGCGTGACGTCACCGGCCACACCGGTCAGCTCCGGGTCGAAGACGAACGGCACACACCCCCGGTCCGGCGGGATGAAGTCGGCGTCGGCGGCGTTCGCCGAGCCCACGATCACCAGTTGCGGACCGCCGTCGGGTGACACGGCGTACTTCGAGTACGGCAACGGTGTCGGGTAGGCGCGTTCGGCCTCCCGCTCCGAGTGCCCCCGGCCGACGAGGTACGCCACCGACAGCCGCTCGCGATAGTACGGGTGCAGGGACGTGCGGGTGGCGTCGGTGAAGATGCGCGTCGCGACCAGTATCGCCGCGCACACACCGGCCACCCACCAGCGCGAACGCCATTCCTCGCTGGCGGCGTACCCCGCGGTCCACCGCAGCAGCACCACGAGCACGCCCACCACCAGCAGCGCCGAGCCGAGCCAGGGCACCAGTCTGGTCCGGAGCCAGGCGAGGATCCGCCTGCGCAGCGTGGGACCGACACCTGCTGAGATGGTCTGGATCCCCTTCCAGGCCGACCGTGCCAGCGCGATGAACGCCGCGCCGAGAGCGGCCAGCGTCACGAACCCGAACTGCGAGTCGACCGCCGCGTTGGCGTTCGCCGCCTGGGGTCCGGCGACGCCGTTGGCGGTGCCGACCACTCCGTCGGTGAGCCCGCCGAGGATCCCGGAGTGGCCGCCGGCCGGACCGGGACCGAGGTTGTTGGCCCACACCAGAACCAGCGGAACACCCAACAGCAGCAGCGGGCTGACGATCCCGGGCACCAGCAGCAGCCGGGCCAGCGCCCGCCCCTCTCTGCGCAGCCAGGTCGGCGGGACGCGGAACCGGTCGACCAGCACCTCCGCCAGGAACAGCACCACCACGATCGCCAGCGGGGCGAGGGCACCCAGCCAGTACCACCGCGGCAGGCCGTCGAAGTCGGTCCACGCGTCCGGGCTGCCGAGGCCGCGGACGACCGAGGTCTCCGCGATCGCCCAGCCGAGCACCCAGGCGACCGCCCGGATCAGGATCCCTATCAACACCAGGTTGACAACCGCGCCGTACAGCAGCGACATGATGGCGCGGACGCCCACGGCCAGCGAGGGCATGAGGTAGTGGGTGTGCCGGCGCAGCCGGGAGAGCTCGGGACTGCCCATGGCGTACGGCGGCTGCTCCGACGCCGACGTGCGTCCCTCGTCGGCCAGAGAACGCCGCAGGAAGTGGAACGCAGCCGCGATGTAGCCGCCGCCGCTGACGCCGATCACCGTCGAGGAACGTTGGTACTCACCCTGGTCGGTCAACGCCTGCAGGGCTCCCAGCGAGAAGGCCGCCGACCGGATGCCGCCGCCGGAGCAGCAGATGATCTGCCGGCCTCGGTCGTGCCGGGTGAGGTCCGCGGGGGTTCGTGGGTCAGCCGGCTTCCCATCCGTCGTCGACGGCGTTGACGGCGTTGACGGCGGCGACAGCGGCGGCGTTCGGCGATGTGATCCGTACCGCGTCGTCACCAACGCCGTGCCGGCCAGCACCAGCCCGCCGATCCACAACACCCACCACACCACGGTGAGCCAGCCGACCGACAGCGAGGGACAGGTGCCGTACGCCGCCGGGACGCCGCCGAACCGCTGCCACAGCACGACGTTCTCGACCGCGTCCAGGCAGGCGGCCGCACTCACCAGCACCGCACCGGCGAACGCGCGCCGGCGGACCATGCTCCCCGCCGGTCGTACGAGGGCGACGAAGCCGTGCGCACGCCACGTGGCGAGGAGGTAGGCGCAGATCAGCCCAGTGTCGACCAGCAGGGACAGCCGCGCCGGCGTTGCGCACGTCGGGTCGCCGGACCGCACCACGTGCCGCATCGGCCACTGCACCAGCAACAGCAAGGCGGTCAGGAGCATCGCTGCCCGTACCTGCCGCCAGTGCCCACCCAGCCGCACCTCGGCCCGCGTACGTTCGTCCGACACGAGCGTCCCCCTTCGCACGGTCGGGCTCCACCCCCGGCGGGCTCGCCATGCCGTGCTCGGCGTCGTACGAAGAAGGTAGTCCCGACGCTCGCCGGCCGCCAGCGGATCGGGGGGCACACCCTGGAGTCATCGGGGGAAGCCGGGGGTGGCCCAGGTGGTGCCGTCCGGCGCGATGGCGTACGCCTCGAATCCGGTCCGCCCGGCAAGCCATTCGCGTGCCTGGTCACCCATCGCCAGCGCGGCGGTGGCGTAGGCGTCGGCGGTGGGCAGGTCCGGGCCGACGACGGTGACGCTCGCCCACCCGGTGGCCGGTTCGCCGGTGCGCGGGTCGACGACGTGCGCGCCGCGTTCGGCCGTGCCCGACGTGGCGACCGCGATGTCCGCGCCCTCCACGACCGTCGCCAGCCGGCTGCGGTCGTGCGGGTCGGCGATGCCGACGCGCCACCACCGGCCGGGGGCGGGCCGGCCGCGGGCGAGAACGTCGCCGCCGGCGTTCAGGCAGTGTGCCCGCGACCCGGCTGCCTGCAGGATCTGGTCGGCCTGCTCGATCGACCAGCCCTTCACCAGCCCGGACGGGTCGAGCCGCCCGGCGTACCTCGGGTCGAAGTAACCGACCGTCTCCACCCGCAGTTCCTCACACCGCTCCAGCACCGACCGGACCGTGTCCGGGCAGTCCGCCAGCCCGACCTCGCCGCGGTCGAGCCGGCTGATCGCGCTGTCGGGACGATAGGTGCTGAACGTCGCGTCGACGGTGTGCAGCCAGCTGACGACCGCGTCCACCGCGCCGGCGCCCACGCGTGGGTCGCGGACGTCGATGGTCACCGCCGTACCCATCACGTACTCCACGTGACGGATCGGCCCGCGGACCGAGCCGGCCGTCGCCGCGCTCACGCGCCGGCCCTGTCGAGCGCGGACTGCAACGAGGTTCTGTAGCCCTCACTGGTGTACGTCGCGCCGGACACGCTGTCGATGTGGGCGCTCTGCGTGGACAGCGCCTCCCTGCGCAGTGCTGGTGCCGCGAACCCCGCGATCTCGGAGCTGCGCTGGTTGCCGCTCGGCAGCTGCAGCGCGGTCACGTCGGTGATCCGGTGGCCGAGCATGGTCACCTTCACCTGCACCGGTCCGTACGGCGTGTCCGCGGTCTGGCCCACCACCTTCACCTTCGCGACGGGCTTGGGCCTCGGTGCGGCCTTCTTCGGTGCGGCCTTCATCTTCGGCGCCGCCGTCGCCTTGGGCGTCGACTTCGCCCTCGTTCCCGACGACTTCCTCGCCGTCAACTTCTTCTTGCGCGGGGTCGGCTCGCCCGTGGGGGTGGGCGTACCGGAGGCCTTCGGGGTGGGGGTCACGTCCGGCGTGGGTGTCCGTTTGGTGGCCGTGGAACCCGAACCCGTTCCCGGCGCCGCCAGCGTGGCCAGGCCCGGCGCGCCGGTCTGCGACTTCACCCCCACCAGCAGCACGATCCCGGTGATGGTGGTCAGCGCGGTGAGCACGATGCGTTTCATCAGAAGCTGAAGTCCTCGTGGTGGATTCGCCGCGCGGGAACCCCACACTCCCGCAGCGACTCGATCGCGGTGGTCATCATCCCGCCGGGCCCGCACAGGTAGGCGTCGCGTTCGGCGACGTCGGGCACCAGGCGGCGCAGCCAGTTCGGGTGGAGTGCCGGTTCCTGGCCGGGGCCCGGCGGGCCGACCAGGTAGTGCACGACCGCCCGCCGGTCGGCGGCGATCTCGTCCAGCTCGTGCCGGAACACCACGTCCTCGTGTTTGCTGGCGCGGTAGATCAGGGTGAGCCTGCCTTCCTCGGCGGGCAGCGACTCGAACAACGCGCGCAGCGGGGTCACCCCGACCCCGCCGGCGATCAGCACCACGCCGTGCCGGCTGCGCCGCCGCGCGGTGAGCGCACCGTACGGGCCCTCGGCCAGCACCCTGGTGCCCACCGGGATGCGCTGCAACTGCTCGGTGTGGTCACCGAGCGCCTTGATGGTCACCCGCAGCCAGGTCGGGTTCGGCGCGGCCGACAGCGAGTACGGATGGGACTGCCACCACTCGTTGCGGGTGAGGAAACGCAGCCGCAGGAACTGCCCGGCCTCCGCGCCAAGGTCGTCCAGCCGGGTGCCGGTGAGGTAGACCGACACCACACCCGGCACCTCGGTGCGGACCGCGGCGACCTCCAGCCGGTGCCGCCAGACGTTGCGGACCGGGACGAGGAGCCGGAACCACGCGAGCAGTGCCGTCGCCGCGGCGTATGCCCCGATCCATCCCCACCGCGCCACGGCGTTCGGCACGAACTGCGCGCCGGTGAGGATCTGGTGCCAGAACGCGAGCGCGATACCGGCGTAGGTCAACAGGTGCAGGAGATACCAGGTCTCGTACCTCACCCGGCTGCGGATCGCGGTGGCCGAGACCACCCCGACCAGCACGAAGAGTCCCGCGCCGATCACCGCCCACAGGACATACGGGTAGCCGGCCAGCAGGTCGGTCGCCTCCTTGCCGAGCCCGGCGCGCGCGGTCAGCGCGTAGCCCAGCCAGATCAGCACCAGGTGTGCGACCGTCACGCACACGACGTAACGTCCGACCATGCTGTGGATCCGGGCCAGCCGGTCGGTGCCGACCTGGCGTTCCAGCACCGGCAGGCGGGCCATCAGCACCAGCAGGATCACCACCAGGTAGCCGGCGTACAGCCCGGTCAGCCGGCCCGCCTCGGTCAACTGCGCGCCGAAGGAGGTGGGCGGAAGGGTGCTGGTCCACCACAGCAGGGTCAGGGCCGCGGCGCCCGCGACGACCCCCGTCCACACCAGCCACGGGGAGTGCCGCACGATCAGAGCTCGCATGGGACACCACCGTGGCGGGTCGACCTGTGGGAAGCCGGTGACAATCCTGTCCGCCCGCTGTGAACTCCGCTGGGCGGTTCCTGGTTCACAGTGAACACACAGGAAACCCACACCCGACTCTCAGCCCGGGCGGCGAAGGTGTGTAGTAGAAGACGCGGGGGATCCGCGCCGGCGCCGGCCGGCGGCGGCAGCCCGACGAGGAGATCCACGTGGATTCGGCCAGTACGGCACGAACCGAACCCGCCCAGCATGCCGGCCAGGCACCCGTGGCCGACCCACCGGTGCGGGTGCTGGTGATCGACGACGAGCGCTACCTCGCCGAGATGATCGCCTCCGCGCTGCGCTACGAGGGCTGGCAGACCATGGTCGCGGGCACCGCCGACCAGGCACTGACCCAGGTCCGCGACTTCGAGCCGTCCGCGATCGTGCTGGACGTGATGCTGCCCGACACCGACGGATTCGCGTTGTTCGCGAGCCTTCGCGCCAGAGGCGTGGATGCGCCGGTCATCTTCCTCACCGCCCGCGACGCCACCGAGGACCGGGTACGCGGGCTCACCATCGGCGGCGACGACTACGTCACCAAGCCGTTCAGCCTGGAGGAACTGATCGCCCGGCTGCGTACGGTCATGCGGCGCGCGGCCGCCACCGTCCCCCGCGGCACCGGCCTGCGGGTCGCGGACCTGATGCTGGACGAGGACTCCCGCGAGGTGCGCCGCGGCGACCGGTTGATCGAGCTGACCCCGACGGAGTTCGAGCTGCTGCGGTTCCTGATGCGCAATGCCCGCACGGTGTTGTCGAAGGCGCAGATCCTGGACCGGGTGTGGAACTACGACTTCGGCGGCAACGCCAACGTGGTCGAGCTCTACATTTCCTATCTCCGCCGCAAGATCGACGTCGACGCGGAGCCGCTGATCCACACCGTCCGCGGGGTCGGCTACGTCCTCCGGCCGCCGCTTTCGTGAGCCGTCCTCTTCCGCTCTACTCGGCGACGCGGGGGTTCCTCGCCCGTCAGCCGTTGCGGCGCCGGGTCCTCGCCCTCGTGCTGCTGCTGGTCACGGGTGTGCTCGCGGCCGGTGGGGTGGCGACGACCCACGCGCTGCAGAGGTACCTGCTCAACCGGACCGACGGCCAGCTTCGTCAAGTGGCGGGACAGACTCGCGACGCGCTCCTGCACGGGGACGACGACGCCGACCGCGTGCAGATCCCGCCCGAGGACGCGGTCCGGTTCGTGGTCAGTGCCGACGGCAGCCGGTCGGCGATGCTGCCCGCGACTCCCGGCGCGACCGAGCACGTCAAGGACCTGTCGCACGCCGAGCAGGTCAGGCTCGCCAAGGAGGTGCCCGACTCGCCGCGTACGTTCGAGGACCGCGCGCTGCCCGGGCCGTACCGCCTGGTGGCCACGCGCTTCAGGAACGGCGCCCGGCTGGTGGTCGGTCTGCCGTTGCGGTCGCTGAACGACACCGTGACCCGGCTGCTGCTGATCGAGCTCGCGGTGGGACTGGCCGGGCTGGTGGTCACGGCGATCCTCGGGTCCACCCTGATCCGGGTCGGGCTGGCTCCGCTGGGCCGGATGACCACCACCACCCGGCGGATCGCCGAGACCGACCTCACCGGGCCGGAGGCCGCGGTGCGGTTGCGGGCGCCGGTGCTGCCGCCGCAGACGGAGGTGGGCCAGCTCGGCTCGGGCATGAACCACATGCTGGAGGCGATCGACGCGTCGTTCCAGGCCCGCAACGAGGCCGAACGCCAACTGCGGCAGTTCATCGCCGACGCCTCCCACGAGCTGCGGACGCCGCTGTCGACCGTACGCGGGTACGCCGAACTCTTCGACCGTTCGACCCGGGACCGCGACGGCACCCTCGCACTCGCCCACGACCTCGACCTCGCCGAGCTCGGCACGGCGATGCGCCGGATCGCGGAGGAGTCGAACCGGATGAGCCTGCTGGTCGACGACCTGCTGCTGCTCGCCAGGCTGGACCAGGGGCGTCCGCTCGACCACCGCCCGGTCGACCTGTGCCGGCTGGCGGTGGACGCCGCCAGCGACTTCCGGGTCCGCGACGAGGACCGCCCGATCAGGCTGGACCTGCCCGCCGACCCGCTGGTGGTGAACGGTGACGAGGGCCGCCTGCGCCAGGTGCTGGCCAACCTGCTCGCGAACGTCCACGCCCACACACCGATCGGCACGGTCGTCGACCTGCGGGTCCGCAGCGAGGACGGTGACGCGCTGGTCGAGGTGCACGACGACGGTCCCGGTGTGCCCCCGGTCGCGATCGCCCACGTCTTCGACCGTTTCTACCGCGCCGACACCTCGCGCACCCGGGCCAGCGGAGGCACCGGGCTCGGCCTCGCCATCGTGCAAGCCGTGATTGACGCCCACCACGGGACGGTACGGGTGAGCAGCCGGCCCGGTGAGACGACGTTCCGCGTGCGGCTCCCGGTCGTCTGAGTAACGGGCACTATCCTGCTCGACGCGTGGGGCCCCCGCGCGTGGAGCAGGAGGACCGCATGGACGGCACGAGCGACCCGAACGACACGAGCGGTACGAACGCCGAGACCGACACCGACACGATCGGGGGCTGGCTGGACAGCCTCGCGTCCGCCGACCCCGCACCCGGTGGAGGGGCGGCCGCGGCGATGCAGGTGGCGATCGGTGCCGCGCTGGTGTCGATGGTGACCAACCTGACGATCGGCAAGCCGGTCCACGCCGCGCACGAGGAGCACGCGGTCCAGGTCCGTGAGCGGGCCGACGCCCTGCGCGCCGAGGCACTGCGGTTGGGCAGGGAGGACGAGGCCGCGTTCACCGCGTTGATGACGGCGTACCGCCTTCCCCGTACGACCGAGGAGGAGCGCACGGCCCGTCGCGATGCGGTGCGGTCCGCGACCCATGCCGCCGCCCTGCCGCCGCTGGCGATCGCCGCCGCCGCGGCCGACGTGGTCGCGCTGGCCGAGTCGCTGCGGGGACGGTCCAACCCGCGGGTGGTTTCCGACCTCGCGGTCGCCGCCGCCGCTGCGGCCGGTGCCGCGGAGTCCGCCGCGGTCAACGTCGAGATCAACCTGTCCTCACTGCCCGACGGCGATGTCAAGGACGAGTTGACAGCAGACCTCGAGGAGCACCTCGCCGTGGCCGAGCGCGGCCGCGTCCTGGTCGCCGACATCCGCCAGGAGCTCACCCGATGACCACCGGCGGCGGTGGCGCCCACCGGATCGACGGGCGCGCGGTGGCGGCGACGATCGACGAGCGGACCACCGCCGACGTGGCTCGGGTGACCGCGGCCGGGATCGTTCCCACCCTGGCCGTGGTGGTGCCGACCGACGACGAGGGAACGGCGTGGTACGTCCGCTCGATCGCCCGGGCAGGAAAGCGGCTCGGCATCACCTGCCTGGTCGACACGCTGTACGGCGCCGACGCGGCCACCCTCGCCGGCCACCTCGCCGCCAGGTCGGCCGACCCCACGGTGCACGGTGTGATCTGCCAGACCCCGCTGCCGGCCGGGGTCACCCTGGCCGACCTCGGCGCGGCGATCGCACCGGACAAGGACGTGGACGGGGCCAACCCGACCTCACTGGGGCTGCTCGCCGCGGGCTCGGCGGAGGCGTTCGCTCCGGCGACCGCGCAGGCTGTGCTGGAGATCCTGCGCCACGAGCAGGTGCCGCTGGCGGGCCGGCGCGTCGTGGTCGTCGGGCGTTCCACGGTGGTGGGCAAGCCGGCCGCTCTGCTGTTGCTCGCCGAGAACGCCACCGTGACGATCTGCCACTCCCGGTCGGCCGACCTGCCCGCGCTGTGCCGTGAGGCGGACGTGCTGGTGGCGGCCGTCGGGCGTACCGGCCTGATCGGCGTCGACCACGTGCGGCCCGGTGCGGTCGTCGTGGACGTCGGCACCAACCCCACACCGGACGGCGGGCTGGCCGGCGACGTCGACCCGGCCGTGGCCGCGGTGGCGGGAGCGCTCACGCCGGTGCCGGGAGGTGTCGGGCCGGTGACCACCGCGCTGCTGCACCGGCACACCGCGCTCGCCGCGGTGCGTGCCTCGCTCAGGTAGCCGACGTGCCGCGCGGGGGTACGACGCCGCGCCGGTACGCGTACGCCACGGCCTGAGCCCGGTCGCGCACCCCGAGCTTGGCGAACAGGTGGTTGACATGGCTCTTCACGGTGGCCTCGCCCACCACCAGACGACGGGAGATCTCGGCGTTCGACAGCCCCTCGGCCATCAGCGCGAGCACCTCGGTCTCCCGCGGCGTCAACCCGTCCGGCCGGGCGCCGGCCTGCCCGCTCGGCGGCGCCGCCTCGCCCCGCGCCGGCTCCGTGCCGGGCGTGCCGGGCGCGCCGGGCGCGCCGCGCGCGCCGAGGGAGTCGAGCGCGTCGACGATGTGGTGGTGAACGGCCCGGTCGATCACCGCGTGGCCGTCGGCGACCTGGACCAGCGCGGCCCGGATCTCCTCCGCGCCGGCGTCCTTGGTGAGGTACCCACGCGCACCGGCCCGGAGCGCGTCCAGGACGGACCGGTCGTCGGCGTACGTCGTCAGCGCGATCACCTGGCCCGCCCCGGGCTCCGCGCGCAGCCGGCGGGTGGCCTCGATGCCGTCGCAACGCGGCATTCGCAGGTCCATCAGGATCACGTCCGGGCGCAGCCGCGCGGCCAGGTCGACCGCCTGCTCACCGTCCGCGGCGGTGCCGACCACCTCGACGTCGGGCAGCAGGCCGAGCAACATGGCCAGTCCCTCGCGGACGACGCGCTGGTCGTCGGCGAGCAGCACCCGGATCGGTTCGGTCCTGCCGTGCGCTTCGCCGGTCACGCCGACACCTCGCCGCCGTGGCCGTCGCCCTCGTAGTCGTCGCCGTACGCCGGTAGGTCGCCGGCGCGTGCGGGCAGCCGGAGAGCGACCCGGAAGCCGGTCGCGGTCGGCCCGGCCGTCAGCTCGCCACCGAGGAGTTCGGCGCGTTCGCGCATGCCGCTCACGCCGTAGCCGGGAGCCCGGTCGCCGTCGCCCGTCGCCCGGGGCTCGGTGGATTCGCCGTCGTCCACGACGGTGAGCCGGGTGCCGTCCGGGTCGTAGCTCAGGCGTACGTCGACCCGGTGCGGGTGGACGGCATGCCGGCGTACGTTCGTCAGCGCCTCCTGCGCCACCCGGTACACCGTCAGCCGGGTTTGTGGTCCCAGCTCGTACGGCCGGCCGGACACCTCGACCCGGCAGCTGATTCCCTGGTCGCGCTCGAACTCCTCCGCCAGCTCCGGCAGCCGGTCCGGCCCGGGCAGGTCCTCGTCGCGGAGTACGCCGATCGCCTGCCGTGCCTCGCCGAGTCCGGCCTGGGCCAGCCCGCGGGCGCGATCGAGGGAGCCGGTCAGCCGCGGGCCGGCCCCCTCGCGGACCGCGAGCAGCCGGGCACCTTCCAGGTGGAGCAGCAACCCCGACAGGGAGTGGGCCAGCACGTCGTGCATCTCCCGGGCGAGCCGCTGGCGCTCGGCGAGGGTGGCCGCGCGTACGTGCGCGGACCGGGTGCGCCGAACCTCGGCCAGCAGGCGTTCGGCCTGTTCGGTGCGCGCGCGCAGACGGCGGGCGTACTGACCGAGCCGGAAGAACGCCAGCGCGCCGGCCTCGGCGACCACGACCGTCGTCCACGGCCGGTGGCCGCCGACGTGCCCGGCGACGGCGAGACCGACCAGCGTGATCGCCACGACCGCCTGGCCGCGCCGCCGGGGCAGGCTCGACGCGGCCACACCGGTGGCGACGAACCCGCCGACGAAACCCGGTCCGTCCGGCTCGATCGCCACGACGGCCACCGAGCCGCCGATCAGCAGGGCGAAGAGGGCGGCGGTCAGCCAGCCGGGACGGCCACGGGGCACCTCGACGAGCAGGCCCGCACCGCCGAGGGCCACGGCCGCGGTTGCCGCCAGGGCGAGCAGTCCGAGCCCGTGCGCGTCCAGGCCCGGCCGGTCGCGCAGGGCGAGCCCCATCAGGACCACGATGAGCACGAGCCCCGCCGGCCGCACCCACGGCGGCACGGTCCGGTGGTAGGCGAGCGCCCCTCCGGTCGCATCGGTGCCGGCGCCGTTCGCGTGCGCACCATCCGTACCGGCACTGTCCGCGGGGGGCCGGGGCGCGAAGGCGATGGCCGAGGGCGGGTCGACGGGCACGGCAACCACGGTAGTACGCGGTTCCCGGGCGGTCCTCCACCCACGGGTTGAGCTCAGGGGTGGAGCCGCGGGCTGTCACCGATCCCCGTCGTTCCACCCGTACTTCCACCCGTACGCCGACGCCGGTGAGGGTGTCCGCGCCGCACGCTGGGTCTCGTCCGATCCAGCCACGAAGCGAACCCTCCTCACCGAACGGAGAACACGATGATCGCGCGGCTCGTCGTCATCGGCGCTGCCCTGCTCGTCACCGGGCTCACCCACCTCTTCGGCAGACCCACCTGGACCGCGTTCCTGGGCGCCGCTCTGCTCGTCGTTGCCGGCGGCCTCGGCGTCGTCCGGTACCGGCGGGGTCTTCCCCTCACCCGGCTCGGCGGTGGACGCCGATGAACACCTCCCCCGGCTCGGCCCGGGCCGACTCGAGCCAGGCGGCACCTGCTCCGAACCATCCGAACCATCCGGACCGGACGACCCGGCTTCCCCAGGCCTCCCGTCCGTCGTTGCGCCGGTTGCTGCCACGCGTCGCCGTCAACGCCGGCCTGCCACTCGTGGTCTTCGCGGTGGTCCGCTCACACGTCGGCAGCGACGTCCTCGCGCTCGCCATCGCCGGTGGCGTCCCGCTCCTCGGAACGCTCGCCACATTCGTGCTGCGGCGACGCCTCGACGTGGTGGGCGCGATCGCCCTGGTGGGCGTCGCTCTGGCCCTAGCGATCTCCGCCCTGTCCGGCGGGAACCGGATCGTGCTCGAACTCCAGGACTCGCTGGTGACCGGGCCGCTCGGGCTGGTGCTGCTCGGCTCGGCCGCCGTGGGCAGGCCGCTCCACCTGGTACTCCTGCGGATCCTCGCCGCGCGCGACCCGCGGATGCGAGGGTCGACGTCAGGCCCGTCGGACCCTGCCCGCCGGCGTACGTCGACCGTCTTCACCGTCCTGCTCGGCTCGACGCTGACGGCCCACGCGGGCGTCCTGCTGGTCCTCGCCCTCAGCGTGCCGACGGGGACGTTCCTCGCGTTGTCCCGGCCGGTCGGGCTGGCCGTGCTCGCGGTGGGCGTGGGCGCGATGTGGTGGTACCGCACCCGGCTGCGGGACCGGTCCTCCTGAGTAGCCGTACGGGCGGGGTCGGCCCGGGCTGTCGGTGGTCGGTGGGACGACCTGACCGGCGACGATGTGCGTGCCCTGCGCCGCGCCACCTGGTGGCACGAGTACGTCCCACCCCGGCTGACCCGGGAGGAGGCCCGGGCGATCATCGAACGCGGACCCGTCCGAGCGCGCTGAGCGGACCTGCCTGGCCGGCCCGCAGGCACACGGCCTAACGTCGCGGGTATGACCGGTGCTTTCGACGACCTGCTCGCCGCCAACGAGCGCTATGCCGACGACTTCCAGCTCGCGGGATTCGACGGGTTCGCCCATGCAGGGGTCGGGCTCGTCACCTGTATGGACTCCCGCATCGACCCGCTCGGCCTGCTGGGACTGCGGCCCGGCGACGCCAAGATGGTGCGCAACCCAGGCGGGCGGGTCACCCACCAGGCGCTGCTGGCGCTCATCCTCGGCGTCAACCTGCTGAGGGTGGAGCGGATCCTGGTGATCCCGCACACCCGCTGCGCGATGGCCTCCGCCACCGAGGCCGAGTTGCGCGCCCGGGTCGGCCAGGCGAGCGGGCAGGACGCCACGTGGGAGACGTTCGGCGCGATCGCCGACCAGGAGAGCCAGTTGCGGGACGACGTCGCCCGCGTACGCGCGCACCCGCTGATCCCGGACTCGGTCGCCGTCGGCGGCTTCCTGTACGACGTCGACACCGGGCGGCTCCGCCAGATCGTGTGACCCTGCGCTCGGCATGTAGGTCACCGATGCGCCGGCCCGGAGAGCCTCCACCTCGACGTGTGCGCAACTTGACGTTGACGTCGATTCTTCTTGTGGACAAGCGGTTTCCCGCAAGCGGAGGCCGATCTTGTCCGATAGAATCGAACGCATGAGCGACGGCGGTGGGTGCTTCGGTGAGGACCTGGGCGAACAGCCCGATCCTCGCCGGGTGCTGCCCGCCGGACTGGCGGACATGCCGGCCGGGCCGCGGCTTGCGGTCCTGCTTGCCTCGGTCGACCGTCGTGAGTGCAACGGGTTCGAGCTGGAAGAGTCGATCAAGGCGCGGCGGAAGCTGATCTGCCAACTGGAAGCAGACTGTCTGGTCGATGTGAACGAACTCGCCCACACCAGCCCCGGCATGCCGGACGAGCCGGCGCACCGCGGGGACGTGATGGACTCGATGACCCAGGCAGTTCTGGAGTCACTGCTGGGGTGGACCGGCCACCACGCCGACTGGTACCTCACGCTGGCCACCACCCTCCCGCGTCTGCCGAGGGTGCGTGAGGCGCTGGCGTCGGGGCAGTTGGAGATCAACGACGTCCGCACCATCGTCGACCGCATCACCGACGCCAAACCCGACCTGTGGCCGGCCATCGAGGACGCCATCTTCCCCAAAGTGCTCGAACTGCGCGGCGGGCTGCTGCGCGCCAAGGTCGAAGCCGAGGTCGTCAAGGCAGACCCAGAAGCCGCCGCCAAACGCCACCGCGCCGCACGCACCGGGCGGAACGTCGCGATCTGGCCCGCCGTCGACGGCGTCGCCGACCTCGCCATCCGAGGACTCCCAGCCGACCAGGCCGCCGAGGCGTACGGCTACGTCGACGCCATCGTCCGCGCCGTCAAATCCACCGGCGACCCCCGCACCGTCAGCCAACTCCGCGCAGACGTCGCCGCCGCTCTGCTCACCGGCACCGCCGACATCACCAACTGCTCCGTCCCCATGCAAGCCGACCAGGCGCAAGGCGAGACCGCGCAGGACGAGCCAGCACAGGAGAAGTCTGAGCCGGACGACTCTGAGCAGGACCGGTGCGAGCAGGACGAGACGCCGCGGGACACTGAGCAGGATGACGCGGAATGCGACGCCTCGCAGGAGCAGGGTGAGCAGGGTCACTGTACGGTTCACCGGTTCCCCGACCATGACCTGCACGACAGCTGGTGTGGCTGCGGCGACTGCTCCCCGGCCCCCGTCGCCAACTGCAGTGCGTGCGGCGCGGCCGCCGTGCCCGGCGTCCCGGTCCACGACGCTGCCGCCCACCAGGCGGCCGAGCACACCGCGGCCACGCAGAACGCAGCCACAGAAGGTGCAGCCGCCTCCACCGCAGCCCCCAACGCCGGTTCCAACAGCGGATCCGACAGCGGTCACTCCACCGCGGGACAGATCCCGCAGCAGAACCACCGACCGGACGAGCCGGCCGACCCGCCACCCGGTGGGGCGCCAACGCCACCGACACCTCCACGACCCGCGCCGCCTTGGTCCTCCACGCAGCCGAGCTGGGGGCCGATACGAACGCGCGCCAAGATCCAGCTGAACATGCCCCTGACCACCCTGATGGGACTGTCCACCCGGCCCGGGGAACTCGGCGGGTTCGGACCCGTCATCACCGAGGTCGCCGAGCGGTTGGTGGCGAACAACCTCACCAACCCCGAAGCCAGATTCACCGTCGGGGTCACCCACCCGGTCACCGGACGCCTGTTGCATCTGCATCCGATACCGGCCAGGTTCCTGCGCGGGCTCCAAGCCGAGCTGGTGCATGCCCGCGACCAGCGCTGCGTATGGACCACCTGCAGGAGACCTGCGGCGACGTGTCACCTGGACCACAACACCGAGTACGCCGACGGCGGGGAAACCGGTGTGGACAACATCGCACCCCTGTGCCCACGCCACCACAAGGCCAAAACCGAACGAGACTGGAGGCTCCGGCAGACCGGGCCCGGCGAACACACCCTCACCGACCCCTTCGGCCGCCAGTACCCAAGCCGAGCACCATCACTGACCGACCCAGCGACACCAACCGAGCCCGCAACCGCCACCGCCGCCGCAGGGACGGCCGAGGATGGCCTGCCGTCGTTCTGAGGAAATGCGGCAGGACGCGGGTGCGTGACGGGACGCCCCTCAGGACCTGTCCTCGTCGGCGAGGCTGAGGCGCAGCGGCGTACCGTGCATCACGACGTCGGCCACCGGCGAGCGGCGTTCGGCGAGGTGTACCAGATCGGCGAGTTCCTCCCGGCTGGCCTCCCCCTCGACGTGCAGTGTCATCCGGATGCTCTGGTAGCCGGGGCGAACCTCCTCCGACATGCCGAGCAGCCCGCGCAGGTCGATGTCGCCGTCGAGTTCGGCGTCCACTCGCGTGAGGGTGATTCCCCGAGCTGCCGCGTGGTAGACGAGCGTGGTGGTCACACATCCGGCGAGTCCGGCGAGGAGGTACTCCACCGGGTTGGCGCCCCGGTCCTCTCCGAGCAGTGCCGGGTGTTCGTCCTTGTCGTAGACGAAGTACGTCTTGTCCCGGCGGTGTGTCGTACGGGCGCCGTCGAAGTCGGCGACCACCGCCCGGTTGTGGGCACCGTGGACCCAGAAGTTGCTGAGCCGGAAGTTGAACTTCGCGATCGCCGGATCCTGTTCGATCGCGGTGATGGTCTGGAACAACCTGCCCGCGTCCACCCCGTTGACGACCTTCTCGGCGGTTGTCGTCGTCATCGAGTACAACTCCCTTCGAGCACTGTCGTAGTTGGCTTCCTTTCAGGGCAACCAACGATTGACGGGCGGGGAATGGCCACCCGGGCTGCTGTACGGAGGACCTTCGACTCTTTTCGGCCGCTGCGACTCCTGCAGCACCTCTCGCGGCTCCGACGGGGTTCGCGGCTGCGCCACTCGCAAGGCATCGGCGCTGCGGTCGAAATGGTCGAGCACCTCCCCCAGTCGCTCACAGGTGCGTTCGATCTCCCGACGCGCCCGGTCGCGCTCGATGATCGCCACGGACAACAGCAGTCCGGTCAGGGCGACCGCCCCGTTGAACAGCTGCAGGACCACCATGGTGTCGAACAACCCACGTCCGGCGAACGGCCCGATGGAGTGGCCCGCCGTGTAGATCGCGTCCGCCGAGGCGAGCAACGCGACCGGCGCGGCGCCCGGCAGCTGGAACCTCCAGGCAGCCCAGACGAGCAACGGAAAGGCGAGGAACAGGACGCCGAACATCCGCGCGCCGATCAGCACGACCACGAGTGTGGCGGCGAGCAGCCCCATGATCTCGAGGAGTTCGCTCGTACGGATCTCCTGCCGCCAACGGATCCGGCCGAAGGTCAGCAACAGCGGCGCGACGATCAGGATGCCCATCGCGTCGCCGGTCCACCAGGTCAGCCAGGTTGACAGGACATCGCTCGGCTCGGTCAGGCCGACAACCACCCGGACCACGATGCCGATGGTCGAGCTGACCAACATGCCACCGAACGCGGCGAGGAACACCAGCGCCAGGGCGTCCCGCAGTCGATCCAGTTCGGTTCGGAAGCCGACCTTGCGTAGTGCCCAGTACGCAATCAGGCAGGCGAGGGTGGTACCGGCCGCGGTGGGCAGAGCGGCGATCGCCGGGTCGCGAGTCGCCTCCAGGAGAAGAGCGCCGAGGAGAATTCCCGGCCACACCCGCGGCCCGAGCAGCAGCAGTGCCGCCAACGCGATGCCGGTCGGCGGCCAGAAAGGACTGATCTGTCCCTCCACGAGGCCGACCAGCAGTCCCAGTTGCGCCGTTCCGTAGAAGGCAGCCGCAACAGCGAGGATCTGCAGCCCAACGATTCCAACCCGCCGGAGCTCGGGGAAGCGCTCCACAACGGGTCACCCTACGCGCGACTCGTCGGCACCAGGGAGGGCGCCCGCTCGCGGACGCGCCCTCCTTTCACCACCAATTAGCCTCGAGACGTCACGTCGCGGCTAAACCCCTGTGCGTACGCCCCTGACCGAATACATCGCGGGCAACTGGTCGCGTAGGCCCTCACGGTCGAGGTTCGGCAACGGCATGCCGCCTGCCCGGGCCGGGAACTCGTGCAGGAACTCGATCGCGATCCCGGCGCCGACGAGGGCGGTGACCACTTCGCCCAGGGTGTGGGTCCACTCCCGCGACTCCTGGTGATTCAGCCCCGCCTCGGACACCGCGTACGAACCGTCCTTGACCACCACGGTCGGCTCCGGGCGGCCGAAGTAGCTGCCGTGCAAGGTCAGGACACCCTCCGCGGTGCCGGACTCCGACAGCGCCAGCGCGAGCGGGTGGTAGTCGAGCACATAGAATACGCCGCCCGGGCGGAGGAGCCGCGCGCACGTCGCCGCCCACGCGTCCAGGTCGGCGATCCACATCAGTACGCCCTTGGACAAGAACACCACGTCGTAGGTGTCGTTCAGGTGGTCGGCGGCGGCGAGCACGTCGCAGACCACGAACTCCGCCTCGGTGTTCGTCCGGTCAGCGAGGTCGCGGGCGATGCGGATCGCCTGGTCGGAGAAGTCGACGCCGGTGACGCGGGCCCCCTCCCGTACCCACGACAACGTGTCCAGGCCGATGTGGCACATCAGGTGCAGCAGCCGCTTGCCAGTGACGTCACCGACCTCGGCGAGCTCGAGTTCGCCGAGCGTGCCGGTCCCGCGCAGGAAGGACTCCACGTCGTAGAAGTCCGACGCGGCGTGCAGTGGAGCAAGCTCGTTCCACATGGCCTGGTTGACGGTCGTGTGCTGGTCCATGGCGCCGACCTTCGCAAACGCGCCGGAGAGGAGGCGACCGGATAAAGTCGCTCTCCGTCCTTTTCGTCAGCCGGCCAGACTTCGCCCCATGCGGTGCAACAGCCGGGACCGTCGCGACGCGCCGTCGGGGAGCACGCCTTCCGGGGCGGCGAAGAACCGCCCACTCGTGCGGGACGCGGTGGGGGTCTCGGCGAGACCAGCGTAGATCGCGTCGAGGTTCCCCTCGATCCAGGCGACCAGGCCGGGGTCGAGTCGGTCGTCCACGTCGAGGGCACGGGCGAGGTCCCAGGTGTGCACGGCGGAATCGGTGACGCGTACCGCCAGCGCTTGCCGCGCGGTCACCTCTCCCAGCGGATAGTCGAGGGTGCGCTGCAGGGCGCCGGGACGGGAGAACGCCTCGGCGCAAGCCCGCACCGATCTGTCGTACGCCCCGACCGGGTCCTCGCCCAGTACGTCCTGGTCACGACGCCGGAGGAAGTCTGCGCTGGTCGCACCCTCCACAAGCCCTACATAGTTGAGGTTGCCACCCGCCATGTGGTTCACCAGCAGGCGGACGTTCCACTCCGTGCAGGGCGTCGGGTCGCTCCATTGCTCCGGTCGTACGAGCCGCAGACGGCGGGCGAAGTCCGCACTGGACGAGACGAACCGGTCGACGATCCCGTGGAAACAGTCGTTCACCTCCCCAGAGTCCTACGCACTCCCGGGGAAGGGCTGGCGGGTATCGGACGTCGCGTTCAGGCCCGAAGCATCGCCGAGCCGCCCGGACGGCAGGTCGCGTAGCCGGCGCACTGGGGTGGCCAGGAGGATGAGCCCGCTCAGTGCGAAGATTCCGAGCATCGCCCACAACGCGGTTCGTACGCCGACAGCGTTGCCCAGTGCGCCCGCGACGAGCGCACCCAGCGGGATGGCGCCGAAGTTGACGACCTGCACGCTGGTGGAGACCCGGCCCAGCAACTCGGCCGGCACGTAGCTCTGCATGAAACCCGCGAAGACGACGTTGCCGGCCACGACCCCCGCCACGATCGCCACGCCGGCGACGGCGAACAGCACCAGCCCGAATCCGCGGTTCGCACAGGGGATCAACAGCCCGAGTGGTGCCAACCCGACCTTGCCCAGCAGGACGACGCGTGCACTGCCGATCCTCGTCGCCAGCCCCCGGGCCACCGTGGCGCCGAGGATCCCGCCCCCACTGGTGATCGCGATGAGCACACCCGTCGCGCCGGCACTGAGGCCGACGTCCCGGACGAGGAACAGCACCAGCAGCGACTGGTACCCCGTCAGTGCCAGGTTGGCAGCACATCCGTAGAGCGTGTGGCCGCGCAGCAAGGAGTCGCGGGCCACCATGCCCAGGCCCTCGCGGATCTCCGTGCGCAGCCGGCGCCGGGCACGAGGACGGACCTCCTCGACCGTCCTCATCCGGGTCAGGCACACCGCCGACACCGCGAACGTCGCCGCGTCCAGCACCAGCCCACCCAGTGCCGACGCGAGCTGGGCGAAGAGGCCGGCCACGCCCGGGCCGGCGAGGTTGGCCACCTGTTCGCTTCCCTGCAGCTTGGCGTTGGCCTCCAGCAGGTGGGCGGGCTTCACGACCGCGGGCAGGTACGCGCGGTAGGCGGTGGCGAAGAAGACCTTCGCGGTGCCGGCGACCAGCGCGACCAGGGCCAGCTGGACGACGGTGAGATGGCCCAGGGCCGCCACCACCGGGACGCTGAGGAATGCCGCCATGGAGATCCAGTCAGCGACGAGCATGATGCGGCGCCGCGAGCCGCGGTCCACCCAGGCACCCGCCGGCAGACCGATGATCAGCCACGGCAGCCAGGCCGCCGCGGCCAGCACGCTGACGGCGAGCGGCGGCGCGTGCAGAACGGTGACCGCGACCAGCGGCAGTGCCACCGTGGTGACCGAACTGCCCAGGCTGCTCACGCTCTCGCCGGTCCACAACAGCCGGAACTCCCGGTCGCGCAGCAACCCCAGCCGGTCGGCCAGCCCGTTGGTGAGTAGACCGGTCGTCGCAGCCGTGGGCTTGGAGTGGTCGGCGGCCGCGGAGGGGTCGGCGGCCGCGGAGGATTTGGTGGTGGTCATGGGCGGGCCGGCACCGCGCGTGCGAACGTGAAGACCGTCTCGCGTTCCTGCCCGTCATCCGGGATCTCCCGCTCGGCCCACTTCTCCATCAGCGCGATGACCTCCCGGCCGAACTCGGCGAGCTCGGCGTCGGTGACCCGCAGCCACCCCTCGGTCGAGAACGGGCCCAGAGGCCAGCGTTCCTGCTCCGACTGCGGCTGGTCGGCCCAGCGACGGACGTGGCCGGTCTGACGTTCGAGGTTGAGGGACTCGACGGCACGGGCGACCGCGTCCCCGGCCGCGTCCTCGGCGAAGTCCGCCGAAGACCAGCACAGAGACGGCGTCGCCCGGCGCCACCACCGCTCCCGCCGGTCCTTCGCCAGCTCCGGCGCCTCCTCGATCAGCCCGGCCGCAGCCAGGGCGCGGACGTGGTGGCTGACGTTGCCGACAGCCTCCCCGGTCTTCTGGGCGAGCGCGCTGGCGGTGGCCGGCCCGTCCACCTTCAGCAGGTCGAGGAGCCGGCGGCGCACAGGGTGCGCCATGGCGGCGAGGACGCGGGAGTCGACGATCGTGGGTTCGCGGTCAGGCATGGACCGAGCCTAGACGCACAAGAAGATTCGTACAACCGGTGTTGTACGAATCTTCTTGTGCTTCTTTCGCGGCCGGCTCGCCTGGCATAATTCCGCGGTGACCTTCACCGGCAACCCGTCCGCGACCTTCGGTACGCCTTCGCCGACCGCCGGCGCGCACACGTCGACTCCCGCCGAACTCCTCGCGGCCCACGACGCCCAGGTCCGGGCGACCGTCGCCGCCCGGATGCCGCCCACCTGGACCTCCCACCCGGACGGCCGGGTGCTGCGGGTGACCACTCCGTACCGCGCCTTCGTGTTCTCCGACGGGCTCGCCGGAGCCTCGGCGGAGGTGGTGCAGGGCTACGTCCGGCGCGCGCGGGACTTCTTCGCCGAGCGGAACGAAGCGGTGGAGTGGAAGTACTACAGCAACGACCATCCGCAGCTGCCGGAGTTCCTGGAGGCGGCCGGGTTCCGGCCCGAGGACGAGGAGTCGGTCGTCGTCGGCCGGGTGACCGACGTCCTGGACGCCGGGCCGGTGCCGGAGGGCGTCACCATCCGCGCCGTCAGCGACCGGCGCGACCTGGACCGGATCGCCGCGATGGAGTCGGAGGTGTGGTCGCAGGATTGGTCCTGGCTGGCCGACGACCTGGCGGACCGCGTCGCCGGCAGCCCGGACGACATCGCCGTCCTGGTCGCCGAGGCCGACGAGGACGGCGCCGAAGGCCGCACGGTGGTGGCCGCGGCCTGGCTGGTGGTGATGCCGGGCACCAGGTTCGGCGGCCTGTGGGGCGGTTCGACGCTGGCGAGGTGGCGCGGGCGCGGCATCTACCGGGCGCTGGTCGCCGAGCGTGCACGGATCGCGCAGGCCAAGGGGCTGGAGTTCCTTCAGGTGGATGCGTCCGAGGACAGCCGGCCGATCCTCGAACGGTTGGGCATGTTCAAGGTCGCCACCACCACGCCGTACGTCTGGACTCCGCCGACGTCATGAGCGTGCCAAGGCCGCATCGGCTGTGCCGCACGGAGGCTCGCCGCATCGCTGTCCGCGCGCAGCTCCTCCTGAAGCAACGGCCGACGGATCTGCTCGACCTGGTGCGGCACCTGACCATGCTGCAGCTCGACCCGACGGCGGCGATCGCGCCGAACGCCGACCTGGTGGCGTGGAGCCGCCTCGGTTCGTCGTACGCACCGGCAGAGCTCACCACTGCACTGGAGAAACGGCAGCTGATCGAACTGGCGGCGATGCTCCGCCCGGCGGAGGATCTCGCGCTGTACCGCGCCGACATGGCAGCGTGGCCCGGGACCGGCGAACTCCGCGACTGGCAGGTGTCGCGTCGGGAGTGGGTGCGGGCCAACGACACCTGCCGGCGGGACATCCTCGACCGGCTCGGCTCCTCCGGGCCGCTGACGTCGCGTGAGCTGCCGGACACCTGCGCGGTGCCGTGGAGCTCGACCGGGTGGACCAACAACAAGAACGTGATCAAGCTGCTCGACATCATGGTGGCCCGCGGCGAGGTCGCCATCGCCGGGCGCAGAGGCCGCGAGCGGCTGTGGGACCTCGCGTCCCGGGTCTATCCCGACGATCCGGTGGTCCCCTCGGCGGACGCGGCGCGCATTCGCAATGAACGCCGACTGCGTTCACTGGGCATCGCCCGCGCCAAGACGGCGGAGAGCCCGACCGAGGCGTGGGACGTCGGCGAGGTCGGGGAACCCGCTGTGGTCGAGGGTGTCAAGGGCAGCTGGCGGGTCGACCCGTCCTACCTCGACCAGCCGCTGTCCGGCCGGGCGTTCCCGGGCCGGGCGTTCCCGGGCCGGGCGGCACTGCTGTCGCCGTTCGACCGGCTGGTCCACGACCGCAGACGCGCGCTCGAGCTGTTCGACTTCGACTACCAGCTGGAGATGTACAAGCCGGCCGCCAACCGGCGCTGGGGCTACTTCGCCCTGCCGATTCTTTACGGCGACAAGCTGGTCGGTAAGCTCGACGCCACCGCCGACCGCAAGGCCGGCTTGCTCCGGGTGCACGCCGTCCACCAGGACGTGCCGTTCACCAAGACGATCACTGCCGCCGTACGCCGCGAGATCGAGGACCTGGCGCGCTGGCTGCGGGTGGATTCCGTCCTGCCCGATTGAGTGTCCGGTACGTCTGGGTAAACGCCGTGCGTGGTGTTGCTGACCGCGCCCGCGACGTACGCCGACCTGGTGGCGGCCCGGACGCAGATGGCCCTGTCGCTGGGCTGGCACATCGTCCTGGCCTGCCTGGGCGTTGGTATGCCGGCGATCACGTTGATCGCGGAGTGGCGCGGCCATCGCACCGGGGACGCGGCCTACCAGCTGCTGGCGCGTCGCTGGGCGCGGGCCATGGGCGTGCTCTTCGCGGTGGGTGCGGTGTCCGGCACCATTCTGTCGTTCGAAATGGGCCTGTTGTGGCCGGGCCTGATGGGCGTCTACGGCCAGGTCATCGGCCTGCCGTTCGCGATGGAGGGCGTGGCGTTCTTCATCGAGGCGATCTTCCTGGGCATCTACCTCTATGCCTGGGACCGGCTGTCCCCCGTCAAGCACATGTTGGCAGGGGCACCGGTCATGGTCGCCGGGGTCGCCAGTGCGTTCTTCGTGGTGTCGGCCAACGCCTGGATGCAGCAGCCGACCGGCTTCGACGTCGCCCACGGCAGGATCGTGGCGGTCGACCCGTGGGCGGCGATGTTCAACCCGTCCACGCCGCCGCAGACGACGCACATGATCCTCGCGGCGTTCATGGTCGCCGGGTTCGGCATCGCAGCCGTCTATGCGGTCGGGATGCTTCGCGGGCGTCGCGACCGCTACCACCGGCTGGGTTTCCTGGTGCCGTTCACGGTGGCGGCCGTGGTCACACCGGCCCAACTCGTCGTCGGCGACTGGGCGGCCCGGTTCGTCGCCGACAACCAGCCGATCAAGCTCGCGGCGATGGAGGGCCTGTTCCAGACCGGACGTGGCGTGCCGCTGAGCGTGGGCGGTATCGCCGTCAACGGCGAGTTGCGAGGGGCCATCGAGATTCCGTACGGACTGTCCATCCTCGCTCATGGCAAACCCAACGCCGAGGTCGTCGGCCTCGACAAGGTTCCACCGAGCGACTGGCCGCCGGTCAACATCGTGCACCCGGCGTTCGACCTGATGGTCGGGATGGGCCTGGCGTTGCTGCTGCTGTCGGTGTGGCTCGGGTGGGCGTGGTGGCGACGGCGGGACCTGCCGCGCTCGCGGTGGTTCCTGCGGGCCGCGTCGCTGGGTGGCGTCGCCGCCGTGGTGGCGCTGGAGACCGGCTGGACGGTCACCGAGGTCGGCCGGCAGCCGTGGATCGTCTACGGCGTGCTGCGGACGGCCGACGCGGTCAATCCCGCACCCGGGCTGGTGTGGGGGTCCGTGCTGGTCTTCGTGGTCTACGTGGTGCTCACCGTGGCGACGGTGTACGTCCTGCGCCGGCTGTCCCGGGACTCACCCGCACCGGCCGCGCCGCAGGAACACGACGTCGCCGAATACCCGGTCGCCTGAGGTCTGCCCATGACACTCGTCGACGTCATCCTCGCGTTCGTCTGGATCGGGCTCACGGCGTACGTGTTGTTCGCCGGGGCGGACTTCGGTGCCGGCGGATGGGACCTGCTCGCCGGCGGGGCCGAACGCGGCCGGGAGCAACGCAGACTGATCGAGCACTCCATCGGTCCGGTGTGGGAAGCCAACCACGTATGGCTGATCTTCGTCCTCGTGTTGCTGTGGACGGGTGTCCCGCCGGTGTTCGCGGCCGTGTTCTCCACTCTCTACATCCCGCTCACCCTTGCGGCGTTGGGGATCATCGCCCGCGGGTCGGCGTTCGCGTTCCGCAAGGTGAGCACCCGGCTGTGGCAGCGGCGGCTGTTCGGCGCGACGTTCGCGTTCTCGTCGGTGGTGACGCCGTTCTTCCTCGGCACCGTCGCCGGCGCGATCGCGTCGGGGAGAGTGCCGGCGGGTATCGCGCGCGGCAACCTGGTCACCAGTTGGCTCAACCCGACCTCGATCGTGACCGGGGCGCTCGCCGTCGGCGCCGGTGCGTACCTCGCGGCCGTCTACCTCACCCGGGACGCCGAGCGCGCCGGGTCGCCTGAACTGGCCGAGGCTTTCCGACGTCGCGGGCTGGTCACGGGAGTCGCCGTCGGCGTGGTCGCGGCGGTGGGCTTGGTGGTGCTGCACGCGGACGCGCCGAGCCTGTTCGCCGAGCTGACCACCGGGCGGGCGCTGCCGTTGCTGATCCTGTCGGTCGCCGCCGGGTTGGCCTCGCTCGTGCTGCTGTGGCTACGGGTGTTCGTTGCCGTACGAATAACCGCCGCGGCCACGGTCGTGGGCCTGTTGTGGGGTTGGGGTGTCGGGCAGTACCCGCGGCTGCTGCCGGGGGTGACCGCACGCCAGGCCGCGGCGACCGATGCGGTACTCGCCGCCACGATCGGCGCGGTCGCCGTCGGCGCGCTCCTGCTCATCCCCTCACTGTGGTGGCTCTACGCCACCTTCCAGCGCGGACAGCACGAGACCCCGGCCTCCCCCTCGGGTCAGGAGTCGACGTAGGCGCTGGACTGGAGTTGGTACATCCGGTGATAACGGCCACCGAGCGCCATCAGTTGGTCGTGACTGCCATGCTCCACCAACCTGCCTTCGTGCAGAACGAGAATCCTGTCGGCCGAACGCACCGTCGAGAAGCGGTGCGAGATCAGGACGACGGTACGCCCGGCGCGCAGGCCCTCGATCGTCTCGAACAGCTCGGCCTCGGCCTCGGCGTCGAGGGAGGCGGTCGGTTCGTCGAGCACGACGAAGGACGCGTTCCGGAACAGAACTCTGGCGATCGCCACGCGTTGCCACTGGCCGACGGACAGGTCTGCTCCACCCTCCACCTCGGACAGTCCGCCGCCGTCGGCAAGTTCGGAGAGGGGGCGGCCGTTCCAGCGCACGGCACCTGCGGTCGGCTCGTACAGGCCACACAACAGCTTGGCGAGCGTCGTCTTGCCCGAGCCGTTGTGGCCGACGATCGCGATCACCTCACCGGCAGCGATCTCGAAGCTCACCCGGTCGAGTGCCGGCCGAGACGCCGACGGGTAGCTGAAGGAGACGTCCTCGGCAGTCAGCCTGACGAGCGGCTCGGCCTCGGCCGTCCCTGCGTTGCTGGTCCGCTCGGCATGCTCGGCGCGGTCGCGGAGTTCGACGAACTCCTGCAGGTGCAGCCCGTGCTCCAGGGTCTGCGCCAGGTTCGTGGCGGCCTGCTGGGTCCGGTTGACGAGCAGGAGTACGGCAACGCAAGCGGTAGCGGCAGTTCCTAGCGTGAGGTCACCGCGGCGTACGAACTGCAGCACGAGCAGGATGACGCCACCGAGTACGACCGAACCGACCAGGCTCCCCACCGCGGAGCGGCGTACGAAGCGTCGTACCAGCGCTGCGATGTCCTCGATCCGCTCGTCGTACAGCGCCGACCACCGCCGCAGCAGATACGGAGCCAGCCGATAGGCCTGCACCTCCGGAGCCGACCGGCGTTCGTGGGTGATCCGCTCGATGTGGGAACTGCCCTGTCACCAGGGGTGTTGCCGAAGCTGAACGAGTACATCTCCTCGCTGTTGGACTTCCCGGCCAGCCACAGCGGAACGCTGGCCAGCAAGGTGATCGGCACCAGCCACGGACTCACGATCGCCAGCCCGACAGCGAGCCCGGCGCTCCCCACCAAGGCTCCCAGAAGCTGGGGCACCGCCATCGCGATCGGGATCGCACTCTGCACGCCGGTACGTGTCGCCCGCTGGAGCTTGTCGTGGAAGGCCGGTGAGTCGAACTCTCGCAGCGGCACCTGGCCGGCCAGCCGGAGCACGACCTCGGCGCATTACCGCACGGTTCGTTCGGCGAGCAGTCGGTGCATGCCCGCGCCCGCGGCTCCCGCGAACGACACGGCCCGGCGACACCGATGGCGGCGGCGATCAGCCACCACGTGCGGCCTGAGAGACCTGCACCACCGCCCTGACCGCGGGGCCCGGCTCCGCGCCCGGCGGCCTCACCGCGTGCTCCTGCGCGAGGACTCCCCGGTCGGCGGTTCGGTCGGGAAGCCCCACGCCGCGACCGTCACGCCCTTGGCCCCTTTGGGGACCTCGCTCGCGGGCCGCTTGTACGGCTCGAGCAGATCCTGGATCTGCTCGCCGACCTTCTTCAGCTCCTCCGCGGTCATCCGGGTCCGGAACTCCATCTCGAACCCGGTCGCCTGCCACTTCTTTGGGTAACCGGAGCGCACTGCGACCCAGCGTTCGATCTGGCGCACCAACATCATGCGCATGCCCTGAACCATCGCCACTGCCGCGCGCCGCGCTTCCCCCTCCAGCTCCGCGTCGGGAATCATCAGCCCTCCGGTCGCGTCGCGCCACGGGCGGCTGCGCCCCTTGCCTCGTTCGGCTTCCACGACGAAGCCGTACTTCGCCAACGTACGAAGGTGGAACGAGGTGTTGGCAGGGCTCTCGCCGATCCGCTCGCCGAGTTCGGTAGCGGTCAACGGTCCGTTCTCGCGGAGAATCTCCAGCACCTGCAGCCGAACCGGATGGGCCATCGCTCGCATTGCCTTGGGATCCCGCAGGACGCGCAACCCCGGGCCACTATGATCGGAAGACATGTTTCGAAAGTACTGTTTCGATACTTCCGTCGTCAAGGCTGCAGACTCAGCTCCTTCGCCAGCCCGACGAGTTCCTGGGCCGTGTCGATCGCCGCTCCATCGGGCGGGGCGTACCCGAGTCGCCGGTAGAAGGCCAGCACCGCTTCGTTGCGCGGGCGTACGAACAAACAGGCACGCGCCGCGGTCGTACGCTCCTCGGCAGTGCGCATCAACGCCGTGCCGATCCCGCGCCCGGCCAGAGTACGGGTCCGGGCGTGCCGAGAGACACCCACAGAACCCCGTTAGTCTCGCCGGGCAGCGTCGGATCAACGGGAACAGGAGGCACCCGCCGGTGGAACGCAATGTGGCGAACGAGGAGGACGTGTTCGCCCTGATGGACGCGCTGTTCGAGGCGGACGCGGACCGGTGGACCGCCCGGGGTGCGGGTTGGTGGGACGGCTTCTACGGCGAACGGGAGCGAGGTGTCCCGTTCTTCCGGGACGCACCGGACGAGTCGCTGGTCGCCTGGCACACCGCCGGTCTCGTACCCGCCGAAGGTCGTGCTCTCGACCTCGGCTGCGGGCCCGGGCGCAACGCCGTCTGGCTCGCCCGGCAGGGCTTCCACGTCGACGCCGTCGACCTCTCCCCGACCGCGCTGGAGTGGGGCCGGGAGCGGGCGGCAGCAGCGAACGCGAACGTCAACTTCGTCCAGGCCAGCATCTTCGAACTCGGCGACGAGTTCACCGGCTACGACCTGGTGTACGACTCGGGCTGCTTCCACCACCTGCCGCCCCACCGCCGGATCAGCTACCGCCGGCTGCTCGAACGCGCCGTCGCCCCCGCCGGCGCGTTCGGACTGGTCAGCTTCGCCTGGGGCGCGATGGGGTCGGAGGAGCCGGACGCGAACTTCTATCGGGAGGGACGCCTCGCGGGAGGTCTTGCGTACCGCGAGGAGGATCTGCGCCGGATCTTCGGCTGGCTGCGGCCGGTCGAGGTACGCCGGATGACACCGCAGGACGCCGACTCGCCGACGTTCGGCGACAGCTTCCTGTGGGCGGGCCTGTTCGTGCGGTGACCGAACCCGGTCCAGGTTCCCCGAGCGCCCCGGTGGAGGCACAATTGGGACGCGGCATCACATCGACCAGCACCGAGAACGGCGGTTGACTTCCGGATGAGCGACGACCTGGTCGACCGACTCCTCGAGTGGGGGCGCCTGGCGCTGTCCCGGCGAGGGTTCATCGGCCTGGGCGCCGGCGCGACCGCCGCGCTGCTCGACTCGCGCGAGTTCGGCTCCGTCGGCGACGGCCGTAAGGACGAGCACCACGCGCTGCAGGCCGCGCTCGACCGTGCCGTCGCCGGCCCCCGCCCGCGGCCGCTGCTCATCCCCGCGGGCACGTACCAGCTCAGCAAGCCCCTGCAGGCGACCGGCCCGCTGGAGATCCGCGGCGACGGCCCGGAGCGGACCGTCCTCCTCGCTCCGCCCAACTCGCCCGCCATCTCGCTCGGCACGCTGTCCAACGGACAGCCGAACGGTCTGGTGCTGCGCGACTTCACCATCCGCTCGTCCTCGACGTCGCGCGCTCCCATGCTCGACATTCGCCAGTACGGCCGGAAGTGGATCGTCGACCGGGTGAACTTCGACGCCGCGTTCGGCGACCGTACGGGCGTGCGGGTCTGGTCGAGCTGGGTGGGCTCGATCAGGGACTGCAGCTTCTACCGGTTCGGCGCGGAGGGCGTCCGCTCCGAGCGCGCCGCCATCGTCGTCAAACCGCAGTCGCTTCCTACCGGCAACGGCCCGATCAACAACGTCGCCATCTCCGACTGCGCGTTCGAACGCGTCCAGGCGGGCATCGACCTGCACGACCCGGAGGAGACGGGCAAGAGCACGGTCATCCACGCGGTCGAGATCCGCAACCCGCGCTTCAAGAACTCCAGCGTCAAGGGACCGGTCGCCAACTCCGTCGGCATCCGGGCCAACTCCACGTCCACCTTCAACGTCGTGGTCACCGCGCCCTTCTTCGAGGACTTCGCCGTCGGCGTCTCGGTCCGCGGCTGGGGTTGGTCGATCACCTCGCCGTTCGCGCAGTCCGCCGACACCGTGGTCGACCTGGTGACCGGGGGCGGCCACAGCATCACCGGGCTCGTCCTGGACGGTGCCGCGGCCAACGCCATCGGGACCGGCGTCCGTTGCCGCTCCGGTGTCAGCGGGCGATGCGAGCTGCGGCTGTGGAAGAGCGTCCACGGCCGGAAGTACCTCACCCATCCCTGGGTCGACGACACCAAGGGCAAGCTCGTCGTCATTCCGGCGTAATTCGATTGCGGCGCGCCGGGGATCGCGCCGACGATCGTCCGGTGCGTACTCAGTGGTTGATCGACGAACTCGCCCACGCCGGGCCCGAACACCTCGACGCCGACTTCGTGGCCGGGTTCGACCGCAAGCAGGGGCACCCCGATCCGGGTGAGGACCTCGCCGCGCTGGCCGCCCACGGTGTCGGCGGTGACGCGACCGTGGTGGATTTCGGCGCCGGCACCGGCCAGTTCGCGCTGGCCGCGGCCGGGCGGTTCGGCCGCGTGGTCGCCGTCGACATCTCACCGGCGATGGTCTCCATCATGCGCGAACGCGCCGACGAGCGGGGTCTGGCCAACCTGGAGTGCGTACGCGGCGGATTCCTGTCGTACGACCACACCGGCAAACCCGCCGACGCCGTTTACACCCGGCATGCGCTGCACCAGCTACCGGACTTCTGGAAGACCCAGGCGCTCGTCCGGATCGCGGAAGTGCTCCGGCCGGGTGGGGTGCTGCGGATTCGCGACCTGATCTACGACTTCCGTCCGGACCAGGCCGGTGAGTTCCTCGAGTCGTGGCTGGCGGGTGCGGTGGACGATCCCGCGGCCGGCTACACCCGCGAGGACTACATCGGGCACATCCAGACCGAGCACAGCACCTACCGCTGGCTGTTCGAGCCGATGCTGGAGGCCTGCGGTTTCGAGATCGTCGACGCGTCGTACGCCGGCTCGATCTACGGCGCCTACACATGTGTCAAGCAGTGATTGACACCGAAGCCGGTGAGGCTCCTGCGTCCGCGTCTACACCTTCACCGGCACCGCACACGGGGGTGGAGGTGCTCGGCATCACTGTCAACGAGACCTTGCTGCGGCGCTGGGCCGGTTGGCTGGCGCCGTCCTGCCAGCCGTTCTTCCTGGCCGCGGCGGAGGCGGGCCGGCTCGGGCTCGCCGCTGACGCCGCACGCGAGCTGTCGCCCGAACTCCGCGACACCTACGAGGTGTGGAACCTCGCCACGGACCTGGAGACGGTGTGGCTCGGCGAGGACGCCTTCCACACCCTTCCCCGCGACGTACGCGTGGAACTCGTCCGAGCACAGGAGCGGCACGGACGAGGTGCGGTACCCACCGTCGACGGATGGACCGATCTGCTGGACGCGCAGGCATTGCGGGAGCAGGCCGACGAACAGCACTTCGTCTGGTGGCCCAGCCTGGTGGAGCCGCACCGGGCCGACGTACTCCCGCGCTGGGTCAGCGAAGGACTGCTTCCCTGCAGGCGCCGTTCGGTGCCGGAGGAGATCTGGCGGGCCGCCGCTGCCGTTCTCCCCAACGCCCGGGCACTCAGCGGGACCTTCGCGGGCGGGAGCAGGGGAAGCGCCCTCGACTCCGGCGCGACGAACTGCTTCGCCACCGTGATGACCGCGGCAGGGGTCCGAAACGCTGCCGACGAGTCGTTCGAGGCCTGGCTAGCGGCCCGCTGCACGGCGGGAGGAACCGACGACGTGCCCGGCTCCGTGCTGGTCTGGCGGGACGCCTCCGGGGCCGCCACGCACGCGGCCGTCACCCTCGGCGGCGGCTGGGTGCTCCACAAGCCTGGGCAGGAGTGGTACAGCCCTCGGCAGGTGATCTCGGTGACCGACGTCATGCGCCTCGCTCCGCCGGGCCTCACCCTTCACCGCCACACCCTGCGGTAGTCCTCCTGGGCGCGGGGCCGAGCGGCCTGGCGGCGCTCTGTGCAGCCCTGGGACCGGTGCCCTGAAGGTCGCGCTGCACCGAACCTGACGACGGGACCGGGTCAGTCGCCTCTCCCGGCGGGCGCAATCTCCGTTGCGGTGGTGGCACGGGCTGCCGATAATGCCGAACGCAGCCGTCGGGTACACCGGGGAGGTTCGTTGGGCGACCATTCGGCATGGGTTCGGTGGAGTCGCACTCTCGAGGCGGCGATCCGCGCCGATCCCCGGATGGCCCAGACGGCCGATCTCGTGGTGCTGCAGGGCGGGGAGGTGGTTCACCGCGCCTCGTATGCTCCCGGACGTCTGCGGGACTGCTTCTCGATGACCAAATCGGTGCTGGCGATGTTGGTGGGCCTCGCGGTCGACAGCGGCGCCGTCGGTCTGGAGGAATGCGTCGAGGACGACGCGACGGTCCGGGACTTCCTGACCATGACCCGAGGCGTCGCCAGCGACGTCGAGGACATCGACCGGGTGATGGAACTCCCGTCGGGATGGGAGCAGGCGATCCGTTGCCGGGAGCCCAGTTGGGCGCCGGGGACGCGGTTCTGTTACGACAACGGGGCCGCGCACCTGCTGGCGATCTGGCTGAGCAGGCGGGTCGGTGACCTGGAGCAGTACGCAGCCGAGCATCTCTTCGGCCCCGTAGGCATCGACGAGGCCAGGTGGATGCGGGACCCCGAGGGCCACTGCTTCGGCGCCGCCCACCTGCGCCTGTCCGCGGTCTCCCTCGCCAAGCTGGGGCAACTTCTTCTTGACGGCGGTACGACGAGCACGCAGAGGGTTCTCGACCACTCCTGGGTGCGGGCGATGACGACGGCCTGGACGCCGGGCGGGCCGCCGGAGAACACGGGGTACGGCTACCTCACCTGGGTGGCCGACGAAGGATTCTTCTTCGGCGGCTGGGCCGGACAGCACACCAGCGTCTTTCCGGCGTACGACCTCGTCGTGGTCACCACGGGCCTGCCGAACCTCCTGCCCGCAGACTGGATCCCGGCCCGTTCCGCCGTACTCGCCCACCTCGGCACCGCCCCCACCGCCTCTGACGTCGACGGTCGCCCCGCCCTGGAACACTGACCCTGCAGCAGGCGGCCGATCTGCTTGACGTGACCGTGCCCACCACCCTCGGCACACCCCCTTCAGGTGCTCAGTTCCGTACCGTCCGTGAACAGCTCGCGGCGCCGGGTGACGATGCCGCCGGGCCGGCGGTCGGCATCCGGGCCTGCCCAGCGAGCAGTCGAGCCGCCCGTGCCGCTCAGCGCACAGGGAGCATCGCTATGGTGGCCGCCGTGTGGACAGTAGCGGTGTGTGAGGATGACGCCGCATTACGCTCCGTGTTGACGCGGGCCATCCGGTCGGCCGGGCATGAGGTCGTGATCGCCCACGACGGTGGTGAGGCTCTCCGCGTGTTCCCGGCGGCGTCCCCGGACGTGATGGTCATCGACATCGGGCTCCCGGACTCCGACGGGCGTGACGTGTGCCTGGCGTTGCGGGCGAACGGCGTGTCCGCGCCGGTGCTGTTGCTGACCGCCCTGGACGCCACCCATGACAAGGTCGCAGGGTTCGAGGCGGGGGCCGACGACTACCTCACGAAACCCTTCGCACTTCCCGAGCTACTGGCCCGGATCTCGGCCCTGGGCCGCAGGCACGTCCCTGCCGTCGAGGCGCAGCAGGTGCTTCGGCTGGACCCCTCGCGGCACGCCGTGGCGTTCGGTGAGCGGAGTCTTCCGCTGACACCGACCGAGTTCCGCATTCTCGCCAAACTGGTCGGCAGCGCCGGCCAGGTCGTCCGCCGGCACACGCTGGTCGCGGCAGGCTGGCCGATGGGCGCGGTCGTCAACGACAACACCCTCGACACCTACATCCGCCGGCTGCGGCGCAAGGTGGAGAAACTCGGCGCCCCACACTCGGTCGAGACGCGACGAGGCGTCGGCTACACGTGGCGATAAAGCACCTCACGCTGAGAGTGCGGCTGGTCGCCACGACCACGGTCGCCGCACTGGTGGCAGTGGGTGTGCTGGTGGTCGGCGTTCAGGTCCTGCTCGCACACGTCACCCGTACCGAGTCGATCAACGCGCTACGCGACCGGGCGGACGCTGCCGTGACGACGGTGCGTGGCACCCCGGAGCATCCACGGGTGCTCGACGTGCCCGCCGATTCCCTCGATCAGAACCTGTGGATCTACGACGCACGTGGGACACGGATAGACGGCGACACCCCGTCCCCGGGCCTGGCACGGGCCGTCGCGTCGTCGAGCCGGGTCACGCGGGAATCGTCTCGGGTGGTCTCCGGCCGGTACCGACTGCTGGCGCTTCCCGTACGCATCCGTGGCCGGGGTCCCGTCGTGGCCGTGGTCGTCGCCGGCGTGGACCTCACCCCCTACGAGTCCTTCGAACGCCGCGGTCTGTGGTTGTCGCTGGCCCTGGGTGCGCTGATCGTCGTGGCGGCGGGGACGGCGTCCTGGGCCGCGGCGACGTACTCCCTTCGCCGCGTACGTCAGATGGCGCGGCGAGCCGACGAATGGCGTGAGCACGACCTGTCCGGCCGGTTCGCCCTGGGGCCCCCGCGCGAGGAACTGACGGAGCTCGCGCAGACGCTGGATCGGATGTTGGACCGGATCTCCCGCGCGATCACCACAGAACGGCGCCTGACCGACGAGGTGGCCCACGAACTCCGCACGCCACTCACCGCCATTCGTTCCGAGGCAGAACTCGCCCTGCTCGACTCCGACGTCCCGGACCCGACGCGCAGAGCCCTGGTCGCAGTGGTCGACGCCACGGAGCAGATGAACCGGTCGATCTCGACGATCCTGGCCGTCGCGAGATCTGCGCATGCGGACAAACCGCACCTCCACCACGGTCGCCGCCGTCCTGGAGGAGGTGAACCACCGCGTCGCGCCGAGACAGGGTGTGACGGTCACCTTGAGGCCGGGCTCTCGACCGGTGGCCATTGTCGCACCGCAGGCTGTCGTCGTGGCGGCACTGACCCCCCTGGTCGACAACGCCGTACGCCACGCACGGACGGCCGTCACGGTCGAAGCCCGTACGGAGTCTTCACGAGTCCACCTCCTCGTCGAGGATGACGGAGACGGCGTACGGGCCGAGGAGTCGGAGCTCGTCTTCTCCCCCGGATACACCTCGACCGAAGAGGGCGCGGGCCTCGGCCTCGCCCTCGCTCGCCGCCTTGCCCACTCCGTCGGAGGAGTGGTCCGCGCGGAGCCGTGCGGAAAGGGTCGCTTCGTGATCGACCTACCCGGCGCCTGACCTGTCAGGTTATGTACAGGTCGGGTCCTCCAAGCTGGCCGGCATGACGAGTGCTGTGCGCCTGGAACCAACCGACAGCCGGCTCGGGACCATGTTGAACAAGGTGCCCGAAGTCACGGTGTACTTCTGGATCATCAAGATTCTGTGCACGACCGTGGGAGAGACCGCCGCGGACTACATGAACGACACACTGGGCTTCGGCCTGGACAAGACTTCCTACGTCATGAGTGCAGCCCTGGTCGTCGCGCTGGTCTTCCAGTTCCGCGCCCGCCGCTACGTCCCGGGGATCTACTGGCTCTCGGTGGTCCTGATCAGCGTTGTCGGCACCCTCATCAGCGACAAGCTGGCCGACGACCTGGGAGTGCCCCTCGTGGTCACGACAGTCCTGTTCGCCGTGCTGCTCGCGATCACGTTCGCCGTCTGGTACGCCAGCGAGCGCACGCTGTCCATCCACTCGATCGTGACCCGTAGGCGAGAGACCTTCTACTGGCTGGCGATCCTGTTCACCTTCGCCCTGGGCACCTCCGCGGGTGACCTCTTCGACGAGAAGCTCGGTGTGGGGTACTGGCCGACGGTGGGCATCGTGGCCGCGCTGATCGCACTGATCGCCGTGGCACACCTCGGCCTACGGCTGAACGCAGTCCTCGCGTTCTGGGCGGCCTACATCCTCACCCGCCCGCTCGGAGCATCGATCGGCGACGGAATGTCCCAGCCCACCAAGAACGGCGGCTTCGGGCTGGGCACCACCGGGACCAGCTTCATCTTCCTGGCGGTGATCCTCGCACTGGTCGTCTTCTTGTCCCTCACAAGAGTCGACCGCACCGAGACTCGGACGCAGGACGCCGACGATCCCGACTCGGATCAGCGCGACTCCGCCCCAGCACGGACGACCTGAGTCACATCTGACCGATCGACAACGGACGGCCGGCGGTGCCATGGTGGGCGGATGGACGACCGTACCGAAGTACGCGATGTCAACCGCGTGTTGGCTGTCGCGGCGCATCCGGACGACCTGGACTTCCTGGCGGGCGGGACGATCGCCGGCTGGACGCGCGCCGGGATCGAGGTCGCCTTCTGCATCGTGACCAACGGGGACGCCGGCCAACTGGGCGCGACTCCCCGGGACCAGGTGGCCGCCGTCCGCCAGGCCGAGACCCGTGTGGCCGCGCACGATCTCGGGGTCCGCGACGTCACGTTCCTCGGCTACGCCGACAGCCGCGTGGAGGTCACGCTCGCCCTTCGCCGGGACATCGCACGCCAGATCAGGCGAGTCCGGCCCGACCTCGTACTCACCTGGGCACCGGAACGCACCCGGGACTTCATCAGCAGCAACCACCCCGACCACCGCGCGGTCGGCGAGGCCACGCTGTGCGCGATCTATCCCGATGCCGCCAACCGCTTCATCCATCCCGAGCTTCACGACGACGAGGGCCTGCCGTGGCGCGCTTCCGGCGCGTGGCTGATGGGCGCCGCCGAACCGAATGCGTACGCCGACATCACCGACACCATCGACGCCAAGGTCACGGCACTTCGCGCGCACCGCAGCCAGACCGGCCATCTCGACGACCTCGCCCAGCGAGTCCAGGAGACGGCTGCCAAGGCTGCCCTCGGCGCCGGGCTTCCCGCGGGCCGCCTGGCCGAGGTCTTCCAGACCATTCCCACAGCCTGAGGAACCACTCGGGCCGCTCGGTTCTCGCGGACCGCCGGCGCAATCCCCGTTCGACAGAGGTTTCACCTCGACACCGCGCCACGCCTTCCGGGACAAGATCCTGCGGCGCTTCTACCGAACGGAGATCCGCTACGCACCGTCTGCCGTACGGTCCCGCCTCAAGAGGCTCGCCAAGGCGATCCGCGCCAGGGTCGTTGCGCGCTGATCCGCCGTCGGGCGCTCAGCGCCTGGTCTCGTACCTGGTCAGGAGCACGCCGTCGGGAAACGCCCGGGTCTCCACCAGGTTCAGGTTCACCCAGTTGTCCAGGGCCGTGAAGAACGGTGTGCCGCCGCCCACCACGACCGGGTGGGTGACCATCGCGTACTCGTCGATCAGCCCGGCCCGCATGGCCGCCGCGGCGAGGGTGGCGCCGCCGATGTCCATGGGACCGCCATCCTCGGTCTTGAGCCGGGTGATCTCGCTGACAGCGTCGCCGGTGACCAGACGGGTGTTCCAGTTGACCGCGCGGGTCGTGGAGGAGAACACCACCTTCGGCATGTCGCGCCAGCGGCGGGCGTACTCGATGTGCGCCGGTGTGGCGCCAGGCTGCTGGTCGGCGGTCGGCCAGTGGGAGCTCATCGCCTCCCACAGTCGGCGCCCGTACAGCGCCAGGCCCGTCGCCCCCACCCGGTCCGACCACCACTGGAACCACTCGTCGCTCGGCGTGCTCCAGCCAAGATCGTCGCCGGGCGCGGCGGTGTAGCCGTCCAGGCTCACGTTCATGCCGAGGATCAGTTTCCGCATGGTGTCCGTCTCCCGTGACTCGGGCGAACCTCGTCGACGAGCTCAGCGCGCTGCTCGACGAGGTCGTGGATCTTGTCGTCCTTCATGGTTGTCACTCTCGTAGCTGTCGGCTGTTCGGGCTCGCCTCTCGTGGGCAGCCATCACCCCTGCTACGAATGCCCCCGCCCCGATCCGACACCACCGCCCGGATTCTTTCGAGAAGCTTCCGCTACGCGCCGCTGGTCGACTCTGGGAGGCAGTGCGAGGCCTCTCATGGGATGAGCACGAGCTTTCTCCCGCCGGTCCGTCCGGTGGCTACGCGGGTGAAAGCGGTCGGCCCCTCGTACAGCGGGAAAGGTTCAGCCGCCAGGTGCAGTGCCCCGTCACGGAGCCGCTTCGCCAGCCCGGCGAGCTGAGTGGCATCGGGTTGGACTGTCAGGTCCGTGGTGGTGATGGCGCGTTCGGGTGCGGGTGCGTCGAAGGTCAGGGAGCACAGCCGCCCGCCGTCGCGCACCAGGGGCATGGCCGCCGCCGCTGTGCCGGCTGCGGCGGTCAGAGCACCATCGAACTGTCCATCTACCTGGTCCGGCCAGTCCTGGTCGTGGTAGTCGACGACCTGTGCCGCTCCGAGGCCGCGCAGGCGTTCGGTAGCAGAAGCGGATGCGGTCGCGGTCACTTCGACGCCCATGGCTGCGGCGAGTTGAATGGCGAGCGAGCCGGTGTTGCCGGCGCCGTTTGTGATCAGGAGCCGCTGACCTCGGCTGAGCCCCAGGGTTGCCAGGGCCTGCCATGCGGTGAGGCCGTTGACCGGCAGTGCTGCCGCATCCGAAGGCGTCAGCCCGGCCGGGCAGGGCGCCACGTCGGCCGCGGTGAGCAGGACGCGTTCGGCCCAGAAGCCGCTTCCGCCGGGCAGCGGGGCCTCATGCGCGAGCACCCGGTCGCCGACGGCGAACTGACTGACGTCGGCGCCGACTGCCAGTACTCGGCCCGCGCCCTCTACTCCCAGTGCCGCCGGCAGGCGCAAGCCCACGTCCCAGCCATCGCCGCTGAGCAGACCATCCCACGGTCCGACTCCGGCGGCCTCCACGGCCACCAGAACTTGACCGGGACCGGGAGACGGTGGGTCGGGCAGGTCCAGCAGGCTGATGTCCCCGCCCGGGACGGACACTCCGCACGCTCTCATCGGTATCCCCTTCGCCCAGTTCGACCGACCGGAAGCGGCACTGCGGGGATGTTGAGCGAGGCAACCCCACATCTCCTGTTCACGCAATGACTCGCATTCCCGATCGCATGACATTCCATGTCAAGCGGTTCCGAGGCGCACTTGCGCCGGAAGCAGGGAGGGGCTGGCCGGTGTCCTGACAGAACTTCCAGCGCCCCGCTGCTCAGCAACTCCTCACTGGAGTCCGGCGAGGCTGCCTTGGTCGAGCCGACCTTGGTTACACCGCCAAGTGATAGGACGTTATTGAAGATCCGACTGTGTCGACCGAACCGAAAGGCGTTCATGAGTGACAGCGTTGTCTTGCGCACGGCGGGGGCTGGCGATGCCTCGGTCCTCGCAGCCATCATTACTGCCGCCTTCGAGCAGTACCGTGGCCGGCTCATCCCCGAGTCGGGCGCCTTCCGTGAGACGACCGAGTCGATCAGCCGCGAGCTCGCGGCCGGTACCGGGGCCATCATCGCCGAGCAGGGCGAAGATGCAGTTGGTTGCGTAATGATCAAACCGGCTGACGGCGATCTCTACTTCGGACGCCTGGCAGTGACCCCATCGGCACGCGGTCGCGGCATCGCCCGGCGCTTGGTCAAGGCCGTCGAGAACGAGGCGGCCCGGCGAGGGCTGGCGGGTGTCAGGTTGGGCGTCCGGATCGTGCTGACCGAGAACCAGCGACTGTTTACGTCGTTGGGCTATGTAGAAACGTCACGCGAAGCGCACCCGGGGTTCGATCATCCAACCTCAATCAGCATGCGGAAGGTGCTGTCGCCTTCCTGATCAGTGAAGACCGCAGAACCCTGCCTCCGCCTAGGTCCTCTTCCGTGATCTTGAGGGCTGTTGCACGTGGTCAGGTGCGTCTTCGGCGAGCGAGGAGTGATGCCAGGACGTGATGTGGCCGTAGACGACGACATTGTCAGTCCACCCGGTCGACTTGGTGTAGGTGCCGCCGCAGGTGATCAGCCGGAGTTCCGGCGCGGCGCTCGGCCCGTATACGTCGGCTGCAGGGAATTCGTCCCTGGGGGTGAGCACGGTCCGGTCGACGCGATACTCCACCATGATGCCGTCGTGTCGAGTGAGCGTCACTTCGTCGCCGGGGCGCAACTCATGGAGTCGGTAGAAGACGGCCGGACCGCTGTAGCGCGAGTCGAGGTGGCCGACGATGACGGTGCGTCCGAGCTGGCCGGGAGTGGCACCGTACTTGTACCAGCCGGCAAGGTACGGCCGGTTCGGAGGCGGGACATCGATCGCACCGTTGTCGGCATCCCCGAGCGAGATGACGGGAGCCGCGACATCGATGGCTGGTATTTCGATGCGGCTCGGCGCCGAACGGGTTCTCAGAGGAAGTCGCTGAGTCGGTGCGTGTGCCGGGGCCTTCGCGGCGTGCGGAGCGGGTGGAGGGCGAACACCATTCAGGACGTCCGCACCGATCAGGCTGGCGCCGGCAGCAACGGTCACCGCGGTAGTGAGGACGGCGACGGCTCGTCGACCTTGCGAGCGGTCGCGAAGTGTACGCCGAAAGCCCGACCACATGTCACGCGCCAAAGCTTCGAAAGTCGTGCTTCCAGCGCCGTAGCACCACGACGCCCACGGTCACCGCAAGCCCGAGAGCCACCACACCGAGGAGGGCTGCACTCCGACCAGATCCGGAAGCGGACGTGACAGTGGCGCCATCACCAGTGTGCGGTCCTGGAGGTCCTGTGATCGCAAGGGCGTGGGCGCCTCCGGCGGCGATCGCCGTGATCGTGGTGTTGGACGGTAGGTCCACCCTGACGGGTGTGTTCTTGTTCTTGCGGTGACCATTCCCGAGCTGGCCCTGGGCACCCGCGCCCCAGGCGTGGATGGTCGACAGCGCCAGGCTGAAGGCGTCGCCGGCAGCAATCTGCCGTACCGGGTCTCCCGGGATGTCGACCTCGACAGGAATGTTGCTGTCGTCGTTGCTGCCGTTGCCGAGCTGGCCGACCTCGTTGTCGCCCCACGCCAAGACGTCGCCGGCAGTGGTCAAAGCCAGGCTGTGCGCGCCTCCGGCCGCGAGCTGGCGAACCGGGTTCGGCGGGATGTCGACCTCGACCGGGACGTTGCTGTCCTCGTTACTGCCGTTGCCGAGCTGACCATCAGCGTTGTCGCCCCACGCCAGGACGTCGCCGGCAGTGGTCAGAGCCAGGCTGTGCGCGCCTCCGGCCGCGAGCTGGCGAACCGGGTTCGGCGGGATGTCGACCTCGACCGGGACGTTGCTGTCGTCGTTGCTGCCGTTGCCGAGCTGACCATCGGCGTTGTCGCCCCACGCCAGGACGTCGCCGGCAGTGGTCAGAGCCAGGCTGTGCGCGCCTCCGGCCGCGAGCTGGCGAACCGGGTTCGGCGGGATTT